>DAHUXU010000503.1 GCA_027307005.1 Gemmatimonadota bacterium | reverse complement strand
CCGCCCGAAAGTCAGCACGCGCCCGCGACAGGCGCGCGGCTTGACCTGTGACGTCTACCTACTAAGGGAGACCTCCCCACCCGCCTGCGGGTGCTCCGGGGGCCCTCCGCGCGAGCAATACCGGAACCGCTTGCGCAACACATACATTGCGCACCTCGCTGTCGATCCGTGCCGAGCGGCTGCGACTACCGAAGGGAATAAAGAGGGAGTCTCAAGTGCGCAATCGATTCATCGCTTTCACTTCGCTCGCCCCGCTCGCCGCCGCGGCGATGGTGGCCGTCATGACGCTTTCCGGCTGCTCGCGTGACGCGACAGCCGCGCACGCCGCTGCCCCACCGCCTGCTCCGCAGGTCACGGTCGCGCGCGTGATCTCGCGTACCGTCACCGACTCCGAGACGTTCAGCGGCCGCTTCAGCGCCGTGGATCACGTGGACGTCCGTCCGCGCGTCTCCGGATACATCTCTTCCGTCAACTTCGTCGACGGCACGGTGGTCCAGAAAGGCCAGGTGCTGTTCGTCATCGATCCGCGTCCCTACCAGGCGGACTATCAGCGCGCGGAGGCGGATCTCGATCAGGCGCGCGCCCAGGCGGCACTCGCCAAGGCCGAGCAGACCCGTGCGGTGAACCTCTACGCGGCCCACGCGATCTCCAAGGATGAGTTCGACACCCGCACCGCCAATGCACGGCAATCCGCGGCGAACGTCGAGGCCGCGAAGGCGGCGGTGGACTCGGCCGGGCTCAATCTCACCTTCACGCGAGTGACGGCCCCCATCACCGGTCGTGTGAGCCGGGCGATCGTCACCACCGGTAATCTGGTCACCAACGGCCAGACGCTGCTGACGACGGTGGTGTCGCTGGATCCGATCTACGTCGAGTTCAACGCGGACGAGCAGGCTTACCTGACGTTCCAGAAATACGCCAGCAACGATGGGCACAAGGACGTGCCCACCAACGGACGCGCTCAAGGCGCTCCTAAAGCGCTGGGCAATGCGGTGTACGTCGGTCTGGCCGACGAGAGCGGTTACCCCCACCAGGGCCGCCTGGTCTTCATGGACAACTCTCTCGATTCGCAGACCGGCACCATCTACGCCCGCGCGCTGCTCGCCAATCCCGGCAGCCACTTCGTCCCGGGCCTCTTCGCCCGCGTGAAACTGATCGGCAACGATCACTATCCGGCGGTGCTGGTCAACGACAGCGCCATCGGCACCGATCAGACCATGCGCTTCGTGCTCCTCTTGGGCGCCGACAACAAAGTCGAGTATCGACCGGTCGAGCTCGGGCCCTTGGTCGACGGGCTGCGCGTGGTGCGATCCGGGCTCAAGCCTGGCGACACCATCGTCGTCAACGGGCTGATGCGCGTGCGTCCCGGCATGCAGGTGTCGCCACAGCTCATCGCGATGGGCGAGCGCCGCAACGCGGACGGCTCGATGGTGGCGCAGAACGCAACTCATGACGCGGATTCCGCCGACGGCGCGTCCGCCACCCGGGAGAATCGGTGAAACTCTCACACTTCTTCATCGACCGCCCGATCTTCGCGGCGGTACTGTCGACCTTCGTCTTCATCGCCGGCGCGATCGCGATCACGCAGCTGCCGATCAGCGAGTACCCGGAGGTCGTCCCGCCATCCGTGGTCGTGCGCGCCACCTATCCGGGCGCCAACCCCAAGGTCGTGGCGAACACGGTCGCCGCGCCGCTGGAGCAGGCGATCGTCGGCGTCGAGAACATGCTCTACATGTCCTCGACCTCCACGATGGACGGCTCGCTGGCGCTGACCATCACATTCCGGGTCGGCACGGACGTCGACCGCGCGCAGACGCTCGTTCAGAACCGCGTCTCGCAGGTGTTGCCGCGCCTGCCCGATGAGGTGCGCAACCTCGGCGTGACCACCACCAAGAGCTCGCCCAACCTGACGATGGTGGTGCACCTCTATTCTCCGGGCGGCCGCTTCAACACGCTGTACCTGCGCAACTATGCGGTGCGCAACGTCCGCGACGTGCTCGCACGCCTGCCGGGCATGGGCGACGTCCAGCTCTTCGGCGGCGGCGACTACGCCATGCGGGTGTGGCTCGATCCGCAGAAGCTCGCCGCGCTCAATCTGACCGCCGGCGATGTCGTCACCGCGATCCGGGCGCAGAACATCCAGGTGGCCGCCGGCCAGATCGGCGCCCCGCCCGCGCCGAGCAGCGACTTCCAGCTCGCCCTGAATGCCATGGGGCGGCTGACGACACCGGATCAGTTCCGCAACATCGTCCTGAAGACCGGTGACAACGGCCAGGTCGTTCGCCTCGGCGACGTCGCCCGCGTGGACATGGGCGCGCAGTCCTACGGCACGAACAGCTATCTCGACAACCAGGATGCCGTCGCCATTCCGGTCTTCCAGGCGCCGGGATCCAATGCGCTGCAGCTCTCCCAGGAAGTGCGCACCACCATGGCGCAGCTCTCCAAGGACTTCCCCCAGGGCATGCGCTACACGATCGTGTATGACCCGACCGTCTTCGTCCGCCAGTCGATCGAGGCGGTCGTGCACACGCTGCTCGAGGCGGTGCTGCTCGTAGTGCTGGTGGTGATCCTCTTCCTCCAGACCTGGCGCGCATCCGTCATCCCCTTGATCGCCGTACCCGTGTCGATCATCGGCACGTTCGCGGTGCTGCTCGGGTTCGGATTCTCCATCAACACCCTGTCGCTCTTCGGCCTCGTGCTGGCGATCGGCATCGTCGTCGATGACGCAATCGTCGTGGTCGAGAATGTCGAGCGCAACATCAGCGAAGGTTTGTCGCCGATCGAAGCGACCAAGCAGGCGATGCGCGAAGTGACCGGCCCGATCATCGCGACTGCGC
>DAHUXU010000502.1 GCA_027307005.1 Gemmatimonadota bacterium | reverse complement strand
CTCGATCCGCAGGACGAGCGGCGTCAGGACGTGGCCGAGATCAAGCGCGCGGCGGTCGCGGCGGCGGACCTCACGCGGCAGCTGCTCGCCTTCAGCCGTCGGCAGGTGCTCGCACCGCGGATCATCGATCTCAATGCGGTGGTGTCCGGCGCGCAGAAGTTGTTGGGCCGACTCATCGGCGAGGACGTCACGGTCGAAACGCGGCTCGACCCGGCGCTCGCGTCGGTGCGGGCCGATCCCGGCCAGATGGAGCAGGTGCTCATGAATCTCGCCGTCAACGCGCGCGACGCCATGCCTAACGGAGTTCGGCTGACGATCGAGACCGCCAACGTGATGGTCGATACGGAATTCGCGCCCGAGCGGCCCGGCCCCGCGGCCGGACCACACGTGTTGATGGCCGTCAGCGACACCGGCATCGGGATGGACGAGGCAACCAAGGCGCGCATCTTCGAGCCGTTCTTCACGACCAAGGAGATCGGGAAGGGGACAGGGTTAGGCCTGGCGACCGTATACGGCATCGTCAAACAGAGCGACGGATTCATCTGGGTGTACAGCGAGCAGGGAAAGGGATCGACCTTCAAGATTTATTTGCCGCGGGTCGATGGGCCGCCCGAATCATTGGAGACGGGCGAGCGACCTGCACGATCGCTGCGCGGGACCGAAACCATCATGGTCGCCGAGGATACCGCGGCGGTGCGCGCGGTCGTGCGTGATGTGCTGGAGCGCCACGGCTACACGGTGGTCGAAGCGGCGACCGGCCGCGAAGCAGCGCAGCTCGCCGGCCGCCGGCCGGGCGGCATCGATCTGTTGGTCACCGACGTCGTGATGCCGGAGCTGAGCGGGCGGGATCTGGTTCGCGAGCTACGGACCGTCAAGCCCGATCTCAAGGTGCTCTACATGTCGGGATACACCGACGACGCCGTGCTGCGGCAGGGCATGCTCGAGCCGGGGGCGGCCTTCATCCAGAAGCCGTTTCGCCCCGACGACCTGGCGCGGCGGATCCGCGATCTCCTCGACGCGCCGCCGGCGCGGCCTGTCTAACGGACTAACCGACGCCCAGCTTGTGGAGCGCGGCCGACGGACACCCCGTCCACTGCGGGACGTACACGTTGCCCTCGTACTGCAGATCGGCCACGCCCATCTTGCTCGAGTAAAATCCGGACGCGGTGAAGTCGCGAAACCGGTTGAAGAACGCCACGCCCTGGCTGAATTCGGGCCTGGCGCGGCTCGGCCACGCAATGTCGTCGAGCACGGCGTTGCGCTCGTTCGTCGTGCACTGCACGAAGGGGTGCCCGAATCGATCCGCGCATTCGTGGTCCAGCCACGCCAGGCCGCCGCGAATGGGCAGACTGTCCTCGGGGTACAGCGTCAGGATGCGATCCATGAACTCCGGCACCGCGGCGTCGGTCGCGCTCCCCGATCGCTCGTCGCGCGGAATGATGATGTCGACCAGCACGTTCACCGTCTCCCATTCATGGGGCGTGAAGACGCTCGGCTGATGGGCGCCCGCAACGGAGCGCGCGGTGTCCGCGCCGGCCGTCGCGGCCACCTTCGTCGCCGTGCGTTCCGCGCTGTTGCACGCCGTGGCGAGCGTGCCGAGCACTACCAGCTCGAGCATCGAGCGGCGCGACATGCCGTTGCCGTTAGGCGATGCCGGCTCCGCCCCCTCGCGTTCGTCGTCGTGATCCGTCATATCGCCCCGGCCTTGCGCTGTTCGGTGATGTAGTCCGCCGTCCGCCAGGCCAACGCGAGAATCGTCCACGTCGGATTCTTGTCGGCCTGCGACACGAACGGGCCGCCGTCGGCCACGAACAGGTTGGGTACGTCGTGCGCCTGGCAGTGCGCGTTGAGCACCGAATTGCCCGGGTCGCGGCCCATGCGCGTCGTGCCTAACTCGTGGATGATCTGGCCGCCGTTCGCGATGCCGTAGCCGCGCTCCTTCGTCGGCATCGGCGAGAACACCTCGCCGCCCATCTCGTGCACGATCGCCCGGAACGTCTGCTGCATGTGGCGCACCTGGTTGTACTCGTGGTCGGTCCACTTCCAGTGGAAGCGCAGCACGGGTATCCCCCAGCGATCCACCGTTTCGTGATCGAGCTCGCAATAGCAGTCGGCGTTCGGAATCATCTCGCCGCGCCCCGAAAATCCGACGGACGCGCCGTAGTAATGGCGATACGCATCCTTGAGCGACTTCCCGTACCCGCCCGCGTTCGGATACCGCTGGATGCCGCCCATGGCGCCGTAGGCCGGCATCTCCAATCCGCCCCACAACTCGATGTGGTAGCCACGTGGGAAATCCAGGTGCTTGTTGTCGAGCCACCACGGCATGTAGAGATGATTGCCGCCGACGCCGTCTTCATTGTGCGGAATGTGGTCGACCATCTTCGGGATGTAGCCGGCCACGTCCGTTCCGGTGGTATCGGTGAGATAGCGCCCAACGACACCGCTCGAGTTGGCGAGCCCCTGCGGAAATCGCGACGACTTCGAATTGAGCAGCAGCCGAGCGGATTCGCATGCGCTCGCGGCCAGTACCACGACGCGCGCTCGCACGTGCTCGACCGTCCCGGTCTTCTTGTCGACGTACGACACACCCGTCGCCATGCCGCGCCCGTCTGTCGTCACCTCGTATGCCATCGCGCTCGTGAGGAGCGTCAATTTGCCGGTCTGCTTCGCCGGCGGAATGAGCACGCCCGAGCTCGAGAAATTCGAGTTCGTCTTGCAGCCGCGGTTGCACTGGCCGCAGTGATGACAGGCGGGTCGGCCGTTCAGCGGCTGCGTGAGAATCGATAGCCGGGCCGGAATACACGTGACGCGCAGCTTGTCCGCGGCTTGCTTGATCAGCAGCTCGTAGCAGCGCGGCGCGGGCGGCGGCTGAAAAATCCCGTCCGGATTGTTGTGCAGGCCCTCGACGCTGCCGAAAACTCCGATCAGGCGATCGACGCGATCGTAGTACGGTTTCAGATCGTCGTAACTGATCGGCCAGTCGTCGCCTAACCCATCGAGGCTGCGGCGGCGAAAATCATCGGGCCCGAATCGCAGCGAGATGCGGCCCCAGTGGTTCGTGCGTCCGCCGACCATTCGCGCGCGCCACCAATCGAACTTCGTACCGGCTGCGGTGGTGTAGGGTTCGCCGTCGATGTCCCACCCGCCGATACAGCCGTCGAACTCGCCGAACGGCCGCTCCCTGGAGCCGCGCCCGCGCCTCGGCGACTGGTACGGCCACTCCATCATCTTCGAGTCGGTGGCGTTGTCCCACGGGCCGCCGGCCTCGAGCATCACCACATCCGCGCCCGCCTGCGTGAGCACGTACGCCGACATCCCGCCGCCCGCCCCCGAACCAACGATGCATACGTCGTACGTCTTGCGTGTTCCTGCAGCCTGCATGGATCTCCTCGGATCAGTCGATCGCGCGAATCCAGATGTCGCGATATCGAACGCGGTTGTTGTGGTCCTGCAGCTCGAGCGGCAGGCTGTCGGGCGTCACGTGGTAGGGCGGCCGGACCTTGTTGGCCGTCGGGCCGCTCAGCGCCACGTTGTCCTGCACCAGCACGCCGTTGTGGAACACCGTTAGGCGTGCGGGCGACGTCACCGCGCCGCCGGCGTCGAACCGCGGCCGGTGAAAGATGATGTCGTAGGCCTGCCACTGGCCCGGCGGTCGGCTCGCGTTGACTAACGGAGGAAACTGGCCGTAGACCGCCGCCGCCTGGCCATCGGGATAGGTGTCGTTGTGGTACGAATCGAGCACCTGCACCTCGTACAGCCCCATCAGGAACACGCCGCTGTTCCCGCGCTCCTGGCTCTCGCCTTTCGGCGGCGTCGGCGTTGCCCACTCGATGTGCAGCTGGCAATCGCCGAACGCGCGCGCCGTCACGATGTCGCCCGTGCCCGGCTCGACCTCGAAATAGTCGCCGTGCACCGCCCAACGCGCCGGGCCGCCGTCGTGCTGACGCCACGCCGAAAGCGAACCGTGATCGAAGAGCACGATCGCATCGGCCGGCGGCGGCACCGGCGGTCGCTCGGGACCGGGATCAACGACCGGCGGCCTGGGCCGATCCATCGAGTGCTGCGGCCAGCGCGTGTCCACCTGGCATCGCGCGCTCGACACGCCGGTCGCGGCCAGTGTCACCGCAATCGCCACGCATGGAGCGAATCGCATCAGGAACGAATGTGAGAGAAGTGAGCCAACCGACGAGGCCACCTGTTTATACGGCGCCGTCACGCACGTGACAAGTGGCCGGCCCGCGAACCTGTTGGCGATTCCCGCGCTTCCGCATAGAATCCACGTCCGGATGTCGCATGCTCATTTCTCTCCTGTCGTTCGCGCTGCTCCTCCAGGCGCCGAACCCCGCTCGATCGGACAGCACCGTCTACGACGGACGGTTGCGTCAGCTCGATGTCGCGCCGCCGCGCATCGACACGACGATCACCGTCGACGGCACGCTCGACGAGCCCGTCTGGCGCCGCGCTGCGCACCTCACCGGATTCTCCGAATATCGCCCCGTCGACGGATCGGCGGCGACCGACTCCACCGACGTGCTCGTGTGGTATTCCGGCGATGCGATCTACTTCGGCATCCGCGCGTACGAGCCCCACGGCAACGTCGTCCGAGCCACCCTTGCCGACCGCGACAACATCGACGCGGACGACAATATCCAGATTCTGCTCGACACCTACTCCGATCATCGCCGCGCGTTCATGTTCGCCGTCAATCCACTCGGCGTTCAGGAAGACGGCGTGCGCAGCGAAGGACAGGATGCCGGCGCGGCGGGCGGCGGCTCGGGGCCCAACGCGCGGTTCGATGGCACGATCGATCTCAATCCCGACTTCGTCTGGGAATCGCGCGGGCACGTCACATCCTGGGGATACGAAATCGAAGTGCGGATCCCGTTCCGCAGCATCCGCTTTCAGGGTGTCGATCCGCAAACGTGGGGCATACAGATCGTGCGTGAAGTGCAGCACTCGGGCTACGAGGACACGTGGACGCCCGTCGTGCGCGCGAACGCCAGCTTCCTCATCCAGGCAGGCCGCCTCGTCGGCCTAACGCACATGCACCGCGGCCTGGTCATGAACGTCATTCCGGAAGCCACCACCAAGGTGGACGGCGACTCGGTGAACGGGGTCTACCGCTATTCCACGACGCCCGCGCTCGGCGGGTCCATGTTCTGGGATGTGACGAACGGACTCGGACTGAGCGCCACCGCGCATCCCGACTTCTCACAGGTCGAGGCCGACGTCGCGCAGGTCACGCTCAACCAACGATTCGCGTTGTTCTTTCCGGAGAAGCGTCCGTTCTTTCTCGAGGGACTCGATCAGTACGACACGCCCAACCGGCTCATTTACACGCGCGACATCGTCCAACCCGACGCCGGCGCCAAACTCACCGGCAAAATCGGTGATCTGAACATCGCCTACCTGGGCGCCGTCGACCAGCGCGATTCCGCCACCGGCAGCGACCCCGTGTACAACATTCTGCGCCTGCGTCGCGATCTGGGTGCGAGCTCGAATCTCGGACTCGTCTACACCGATCGCATCGATGGCGGCGACTACAATCGCATGGGCGGCGTCGACGCGCGGTTCCTGTGGCGCAAGATCTGGTTCTCGCAATTCCAATTCGTGGGGTCCACCACGCGCGACAGCCTTGGCGGACGTACTGGCGCGCTCTGGGACATCACGCTCGGCGACCGCACCGGACGGGCCTACGGGAACCACGTCGAGTTCCTCGGCGTGAGTCCGAATTTCGAGGCAGCGAGCGGCTTCGTGAACCGCACGGGATTCGTCCGCGCCATGATCTTCAACCGCTACACGCTCTATGGCGGTCCTGGTGCGCTGGTCGAACAGGTCTCGTTTTTTCTCAACGCCCAACCCCTCTGGAACTACGCCGACTTCGGCAAGTTAGGCGGCACGTTCGAGGGCGGCTACTCGGCGCAGGCGTCGACGACGCTGCGCGGCGGCTGGAACATCGGTCTGACCGTCAACGACAACTTTCAGCGATTCGACAGCACGTCGTATCGCGGCTACGGCGTCGTGAACGGCGCCGACACCAGCGCGTTCGCCCTGCCGCACGGGCTCTATTCCCTGTACGGCAAGAGCGTGAGCCTCACGTCGCCTAACCGGAAGGTCACCGTGAACGCGACCGCCGGCATCGACGATGCGGTGCTCTTCGCCGAAGCGGGCCGGGGCCGCGAGGTGACGGGCAGTCTCGATGTCGCCTGGCGCCCAACGCCGCTCTTCCGCTTCGACGCGTCGTGGATCTACGATCGTCTCACGCGCGCGCGCGACGGCAGCGAGTTTGCGATCACGAACATCCCGCGGTTACAAGTGGAGTACCAGTTGACGCGCTCGATTTTCCTGCGCTACATCGGGCAGTACGTGGCGCAGCGGCAAGCGGCGCTCGAGGACCCGCGCACCGGCGCGCCGCTCGTGCGGCGCGACTCGACGAACGGCGCCTACGCGACGCTCGGCGCTTTCTCCTCGAACACCTTCCGCAACGACGTGCTCCTCTCGTACAAGCCGGTCCCGGGCACGGTCTTTTTCGCAGGCTACGGCACGTCGCTCACCGAGCCGACGGCGTTCCAATTTTCACGCTCGATGTACCGCACGACTGACGGCGTGTTTGTGAAGGTGAGCTACCTGTTCCGCCTCTAGGTGTGCCCGTGTTGTGTCCGCGTCTTCGCGAGCTCGCGCTGCCCTACGAGATCGTCCCGAAGAGGCGGTGCCGGATCCAGTACGCTGCCCCGACGCCGAGCTGCGCGTAGTGGCGGAACACGCTGGCCGGAAACCGTGCCCGGCGAACGTCGGCCACGAAGGCGCGCCGGTGGAAGGCGAGATCCTGCCGGATGCGTCGGAGGATGGCGGCGTCGCCGGCCAGCAAATACTTGCAGAACAGAGCGCCCCGGGCGACGGTGTAGGCGCGCGTCAGATCGCGCACCTGCGCATCCGTGCGCCGGCCATGGTTGTGATAGACGAGGGCGTCCGGCGTGTATTCCATCTGGATGCCGGCGCGCAGCCCGCGGTACACGAAGTCCACGTCTTCCCCCGCGCCGGCGCCCGTCCCTCCGCCTAACGCAACGTCGAACGGCCCGATCGCGTCGACCGCCGATCGCCGGAACGACATGTTGCATCCGACGATGCCGTCCAGGTCGAAGGACGCCGCGATCCGCCGGCGCTCGCGCGACGTGCGCGTCGTAGTCGGACGGTCCCGAGCGTCGTACAACTCCACCCGGCCGCCCAGCACGCCTAACGTCGGCGCGCGCCTGAACTCATCGTAGACTGCCGCCAGCCACTTGGGATCGGGAACGCAGTCGTCGTCCGTGAACAGCAGAACCTGGCCGCGCGCCACCGCGAGCCCGGCGTTTCGTGCGCGCGAGAGACCCGGCATCGCTTCCCTCACGATGCGCATCGGCAGCGACGTCTCGAGCGAGGCGAGCAATGCCGGCGTGTCGTCCGACGACCCATTGTCGACGACGACCAGCTCCCAGCGCACGCCGGGGGGCACTTCGAGCCGCTGTAAATGTTCCAGGAGCAGCATCAGCGCGGCGCTGCGATTGCGCGTGCAGACGATCACGCTCATGTCCACGGCGTCGGTGGCAAGCGTCGTCATGACGACCATTGCTCCACCGCGCGCACCGCGTCGGCCGCGGTTTCTGCCCACTGGACGATCGGCGCATCCCTCGTCCACGTCTCGTAGAACGAACGCACCTTCCCATAGCTGTTGTCGAGCACCACGTGCGGAATGCCGAGCAGCAGGCTGAGAATGTGGCCGTGCAGGCGATCCGTGATCACGGTGTGGCCGGCCTCCAGCATCTCACATCCGCTCTTCACCCGCTGCCGCGATGCAGCTACGCCTAACCGCATCAACGGCCCGTGCGCGTGCGGACCGATGCTCGGATGCGCCGACACGAAGCTGTAGCCGAGGCGCTCCGCTCGCGAGATCGGCGATCGCCGGCTCAGTGCCCAATCGAACGTCGCATAGCCGCCCGCGTCGGCGTGCGGCGCGGCCTCGCGATCCTGGCGCGCCAGCCATGCCACGCGCGTGCGCGGCGCAACCGTTCGTGCGAGCGGGCCCAACGCGAACGCGAGATCGGGACACATCTCGCTCGGCGCGTCGAACTGCGCGCGCGCGCCGGCGAGACTCCGATGATCGCGAAGCAGCACCGTGAGCTTCCGATGCGCCGCGAACGCCGTCCGTGCGCGCGCCAGCGCGGCCGCATCTCGAAAGTGCAGCGATTGCGGCAGCTGGATGACCGGCACGTGCGGGAAGTCGGCCAGCACCCGCTCGCGCAACTGCTGGTGCAGCGGCCACAGATCGCCGAGGCTGCCCCCGCCGGAGAGCAGAATCGCGCCGTCGCCTAACTGACGGGCGAGCGTCTCCCGCGAGTACGTGTCGATGCTGCACGCGTAGCAGATGCGGACGCCCGCGCGGCGCAGCAGCGCGAGCGTGCCGAGATGGATTGCGCTGTCGCCGACGTTCTGGTGCGTCGGCACATCGAGCAGCGCCGCCTGCGACACGCCGGCCAGCAGCCGGCGCACCGTCCCGTCCAGCCTGCTGCCTAACGCCTGCACGAGCGCCCTCGCGCTGTCCGCGGCATCGGCCGAGGTCGCTGTCGGGCCGCGCGTCTGCGGATCGTCGAACACGATCCTGATGCGTCAGCGAGAACCGCCGGCGGCGGTCGACGACGCCGTCACCACCCGCGCCCGCGGCAGCAGGTGCGACGTCCCCGAGAACGTCAGCGCGCCCGCCTCTACCTGCACCGTCACGCCGGGACCTGCCACGATGTCGCGCCGCGTCTCGGCGTCCCACACGGCCAGCTCGAGACTGTAGACGCCCGGCGCCACGTTGAATTGCAGCTCCACGTCCATCTCGAACGGACCGCGCGCCGGCAGTGATGCGCCGCAATCGGAGGCCGACGCGCTGAACACGAGCCGCCCCGTCGAGAGCGCCCGCACGCGCAGCGAGAAATCGCGCGACGCAGCGTCGCTGCCCGGCCCCACGTCTCCGCTCAATCGAAACTGCGCCCGCTCGCCCGACCGCACCGGCAGCTCGGATTCGAGCGACAGCGC
Source organism: Gemmatimonadota bacterium (assembly GCA_027307005.1). Lineage (GTDB taxonomy): Bacteria > Gemmatimonadota > Gemmatimonadetes > Gemmatimonadales > Gemmatimonadaceae > JADGGM01. The sequence goes on along the minus strand of DAHUXU010000502.1, from coordinate 2,786 downwards.
GTCGAACGTGAGCGCCGACGTATGGCTCGCCGCCGACTCGCTGTTGCGCGAGCTCTCGAGATACGCCTCGATGCACTCGGTGGGCGTCCCGCGCTTCGCGATGCGTCCGCGCTCGAGCAGCAGCGCGTGCGTGCACAACGACGCGATGCGCTCGAGCTGGTGCGACACGAGCACCACCGGAATCCCGCTCGTGCACATCTCCTGGATGCGGTCGAACGCTTTCTGCTGAAACCGCAGATCGCCGACCGAGAGCACCTCGTCGATCACGAGGACGTCGGGGCTGATGTGCGCCGCGATCGCGAAGCCGAGCCGCGCGTTCATGCCGTTCGAGTAGCGCTTGACCGGCGTGTCGATGAACGCTTCGATCTCGGCGAACGAGACGATCTCGTCGAACCGGGTCTTGATCTCGCTGCGCTTCATCCCGAGGATGGCGCCTTGCAGGAACACGTTCTCGCGGCCCGTGAGGTCGGGGTGGAAACCAGCCGCAACTTCGATCAGCGCGCCCGCGCGCCCGGTGATCGCACAGCGCCCGCGCGTCGGCACCAGGATGCGCGTGAGCAGCTTGAGGATGGTGGACTTGCCCGCTCCGTTAGGCCCGAGGATGCCGAGCGCTTCGCCCGGGCGCACCTCGAACGAGACGTCGCGCACCGCCCAGAACTCTTCGCCCGACAGCTCATCCTGCGCCGGCCCGCGGCCGGCGAGCCGGCGCACCGCCGCCGGCACCAGATCGCGCAGGCTGTCGTGCAGTTCGCCGCGCGCGAATTTCTTCCAGACCTGCTCGAACTGAATGCGCGGGGCGCCGGTCATGTCAGACATATTCGGCGAACTTGCCCTCGGTCCGGTGGAACACCAGCATGCTCACGACGAGGCCAAGCACGGCCCACGCGGCGCCGTACGCGAGATACCACGGGCTCCAGGCGACCACCGCGCCCTTCTTGCCCATGATGACGAGCGGCTGGAGCAGGTTGTGCCCCTCCACCACGCTGAGCCGCAGCCCCTCGAGCAGCGGCGCCAGGGGATTCAACATCATCAGGCGCGCGCCTAACGGGCCGAACATGCGCGGCTCGAAAAACACCGGCGTGAAGAAGATGCCGAACGTGAGCATGACCTGCACAATGTACTTGACATCCCGAAAGAACAAATTGGCGCAGCCGAGGAACAAGGCCGCTCCCGCCGTCACGCAGAAGATCAACGCCGCCAGCAGCGGCGCCCACAACACGGCCAGCCCGTAGTGGATGCCCAACAGCGGAAGGGCGATTCCCACCGTGATCGCGCCGATCGTCGAATCGAACGACTGCGCGAACGTGGCCGACAGCGGCAGGACCTCCCGCGGGAAGTAGATCTTCGAGACCAACGGAAGATTTCCGGTTAGGCTGCTGGTGGCAAAGCCGATGGCGCCGACGAAGAACGCCCACGGCAAGGCTTTCACCGCCATTCCCGCAATGACGTCGCGCGCCACGTGCCCGCCCCCCATGTAGGCCATCGCAAAGCGCACCAGCGTCCCCGCCGCCACGATCAACGCCGGCATCAGGATCGCCCAGGCGAAGCCCATCACCGCCTGCTTGTACCGGATGCGCACATCGCGCAGCGTCAGCTCGTAGAGCAGCTCGCGATACTTCCACAGCTCGTCCACGGCGATCTCTCGAAGATCGCTCCACAGCGAATGCCGCCGCGGCGCGGGAAGGTCTCTGGTCAGTACGAGATCGGACATATCCGGGAGCAGGCGATCGAGCGAAAGGGCGGCAAAGGGTGCCGCGTAAAACGCGACCCGTCCGCAAGAGAGGGCGCGTCATGGTCCGGGCAAGGGCCAAGTCCATCGCGCGCCATGGTTTCGGCAGCTATCATGCCACGCCGCCCCTCGATGATACGCGCGGTCCAGTCACCGCGACAAGCCATCGCCTGTTGCTTCCACCTCACAGGGTGAACGCGCCGGTGCTCAAACGCTCGCTCACCGTCCTCTCGCTCGTCTTCGTTCTCTATTTCACCACCTCGGGCGGGCCGTTCACCACCGAGGGCCTCGTTGCCGAAGTCGGACCGGGATTGGCGCTGCTCATCATGCTGCTCGTTCCGATCCTGTGGTCCGTGCCCGAGGCGCTGATCATCGGCGAGCTGGCGAGCATGCTGCCGGAGGAAGGCGGCTACTATCGGTGGGTGCGGCGGGCATTCGGTCCCTTCTGGGCCGTTCAGAACGGCTGGTGGACCTGGATGTACTCGTTGGTCGACATGGCGATCTATCCGGTCCTGTTCACGCAGTACCTCGGCTACTTCCTCCCATCCCTGGGCCCCGATGCGCGATGGCTCGTGGCACTGGTCGTCATCTGGACGGCGGCCGCGATCAACCTTCGCGGCGCGCTGCCGGTTGGGCGCGTGTCGGTCCTGTCCGGCGCCTTCATCATTCTCGCGTTCCTCGCGATGTCGCTCGCGGCGCTGCCGCACATCACGCACGTCCCGTGGCACCCGCTGCTCAAGCCCGGCCGCACGCCGGCGGGTGCGTTGGGCATCGGGCTCTCGATTGCACTCTGGAATTACATCGGCTGGGACAATGCCTCCACGGTGCAGGGCGAAGTGGTCGACGCCTCGCGCAGCTACCCGCGCGCCCTCGCCGTCGCCCTTCCGCTAGTCACGCTCGGCTATCTCACGGCGCTGCGGCGGCGCTCGCCGCCACCGACTGGACGCGCTGGAGCGACGGCGCCTGGCCCGCGATCGCCCGCGCCGCTGCCGGATCGTTAGGCGGATCGGCCCTCGCCGTGTGGATCGGTGCGGCCGGCATGGTGAGCGCGCTGGCG
>DAHUXU010000493.1 GCA_027307005.1 Gemmatimonadota bacterium | reverse complement strand
AACTCGGGCACCGGTTAGCTTCACCAGTCTGTAGAAGCCGACCACCCGGGCACGACCCCAGCCCCGAGCGATATATGCACGCGTTCATTGAGACCCAAAAAGAATTCATGCGCACCGACATCCCGCCGTTTCGTCCGGGGGATACCCTGCGCGTTGCCGTTCGCGTGAAAGAAGGCGACAAGGAACGGCTTCAGGCCTTTGAAGGCATTTGCATTGCCCGGCGCGGGAGCGGCGTCAGCGAAACGTTTGTTATGCGCAAAGTCTCCAACGGCGTCGGCGTCGAGCGCATTTTCCCCGTGCACAGCCCGATGATCGGCTCCGTCACCGTCGTCCGCCGTGGACGCGTGCGTCGCGCCAAGCTCTACTACCTGCGCAACGCAAGCGGCAAGCAAGGCCGCATCCGCGAGCGGAAGACGCACCTCGGACAATCCGCCGAGGAGTAACACCGATGGGCGGACAGCGCGGCGCGGACTCGGCTCGGCGCGCCGGCGTACACCGCCTACGCTGGACCACCATCGAACGGGACCTGCGCCGCCAAGGCGCGTCCTTGATTGCCGGCGTCGATGAAGTCGGGCGCGGCTGCCTCGCCGGCCCCGTCGTCGCCTGTGCCGTCATCATGCCGCCCGAGGCGCGCGCGCTGCCCGGCGTCGACGACTCCAAGATGCTCCCCGCGGCCAGGCGCCGCGTCCTCGCCGCCCGCATCGCCGAGCGCGCCGTGTCGTTTGCGTTAGGCGCGGCGTCGGTGCTCGAGATCGAGCGCCTCAACATCTACCACGCCTCCGCGCTCGCCATGCGGCGCGCCCTCCGCCGCCTCCGCGCCGCGCCCGACCACATCCTCGTCGACGGCCGCCCGATTCGATCGTTAGGCGTCGAGCACACCGCCATCGTCGACGGCGACGACAAGTGCTATAGCATCGCGTGCGCGTCGATCATCGCCAAGGTGACGCGCGACCGCTTGATGACGTACCTCGCGAAGCGCCACCCGGCCTACAGCTGGGAACGGAACTGCGGGTACGCCACCCCCATCCACATTCAGGCGCTCCGCGACACCGGCTCGAGCCGGCACCACCGCAAAGCGTTCGTCGACACTGCGCTCTACGGGCCCCCGCAGCTCGAGCTGTCGTTCGACGATGCGAACGTCCCGGAGAGCGTCGCCACGCTCATCGCCGACACGTTTCAAACGTTGCCGCCCGACCAGCCCACCCTGTGACCACCCCGCAGCCGCCGGTTCCGGTCTTCCGACCCGGCCTCTTCGACGGCCAGCTCGCGCTCGTCACGGGTGGCGGCACCGGCATCGGATTCGGCGTTGCCCAACTGCTCGCCGAGCTCGGCGCGACGGTCGTGCTCGCCAGCCGCAACCAGGCGCATCTCGATCCCGCGGTCGAGCAACTGCGCTCCGTTGGGCGGAAGGCAGCGTCGTTGGTCCTCGATGTCCGCGATGCCGATGGGGTCAAAGCCGCCGTTCGCTCGGTCGCCGACACACACGGCCGAATCGATGTGCTCGTCAACAACGCGGCTGGAAATTTCTACGTCCCGTCGGAGTCGATGAGCGCCAACGCTTGGCGCTCAGTGCTCGAGATCGACCTCTCCGGCACCTTCTTCTGCTCGCAAGCTGTGATGCCGGTGATGCGCGATCGGGGCGGCGGGCGCATCGTCAACATCTCCATGACGCTGCACTACCGCGGATGGCCCCTCATGGCGCACGCGACGGCGGCAAAGGCCGGCATCGACGCACTCACCCGCACGCTGGCGCTCGAATGGGCTCGCCACGGTATTCGCGTGAACGCGGTCGCGCCTGGCCCGATCCCTACCGAAGGGGTGAAGAAAGCGTTCGCGGCGCTGCCTGGCCAACCACACGATGTGTTTTCCGCCGAGCGCGCCATGGATGACTATGCGCGGCGAGCGATTCCTCTCGCGCGCATGGGTTCACCGCGCGACATCGCGAACATGGTCGCCTTTCTTGCATCGCCGGCCGGCGACTGGATCACCGGCGCCATCATGGTGGTCGACGGCGGGGAATGGTTGCAAAAGAGTCCGAATTGAAGGATTCTCATGCAGGCTGCATCGATTGTCGCTCTACGGAGCGATTTTTTTCGCCTGAGTGACTCACGTCACACGTGTTTTGCGGGGCACATTTTTAGCATCATCGCAACGTGTCCCAGTAGACCTCACTCGAGTGGAACAAACCGGAGCAACCCATGAAACACCAGCTCAAGACCATCGCGGTAGTTGCGCTTGTCGCACCAGTGATGGCTGCCTGCGCCTCGAAGGGATTCGTCAGACAGAATCTGGCGACCGGACTCGCGGCTCAGAAAGCGTACACTGACTCGTCGGTCTCGAATGAGCGGACGGCGCGCATGGCCGCCGACAGCTCACTCTCCAATGACGTGGCCTCGTTGCGCAAGGATCTCGACAGCCTTCGCACCGAATTCGGCGCGAAGATCACCGCGCTGGAGAGCGGGCTGCAGTTCGCACTGCCTGTGCACTTCGCCTTCGACGACGCCACCGTTCGTGACGAAGATCACGATGCGCTCGATCGCTTCGCGAAGATCGCGCAGAAGTACTATCCCGGCTCGGCCATCACGGTGGAGGGTTTTGCTGATCCGGCCGGCTCGCAGCGCTACAACGTGAAGCTCTCCGAGCGTCGCGCCGAAGCAGTCAAGGCGTATCTGGCGTCGCAAGGCCTCACCGACCAGGTCAACACGGTCGGCTACGGCAAGACGCGCCTCGTCGTGCCTGGCGCCGAGAAGGATGCACCGGGAGCAGAGAAGAATCGCCGCGTCGTGTTCGTCATCGAGAGCAAGGGCGACTCGACCGCGACCACCGCGTCCACGATGCAGTGAGCTGATGCAGCAAAACGAAAGCTGGTGATGTGAGAACGGCGCGTCCTTCGGGGCGCGCCGTTCTTACATCGCTACCATTACGTCGCGCTCCCCTCGGCGCCGTCCGCACGCGCCCCGGCGCCGGCTGCCTTCCGCTTCCGCGCCGAGAGCACCAGATCCGGCGCCAACGCCGCGCCTAACACAGTCACCGGACCGTTCTGCACGAGTTGCAGCAACAACGCGACGCCCACAGCCGCGTCCTTGGACAGCCCCATCGCCTGGGCAGTGGCCGCATATGCGAATTGAAAGAAGCCGACGTTGCCCGGCGTCGCACGCGCGAGAAATCCGACGTTCACCAGAAGCATGGCGGTGATGCTCCCGCCAATCGAAATGGGAAAGTGCGCCGCAACCGCCGTCAGGTGATATGACGCGATCTGCGTCCCCCAGTTCACCACCGTGAGCACGAGCGCCGCCCCCATGCGCCGCAGCGTGACGATGTGCGCAAGACGCTCCATGAATCGCTCGAAGCCCGCACGCATCCGCGCGACCGTCCCCGTGATGGCTTGATCCGCCGGAGGCGGATGCGGCGCGTGCGCAAGCAACGCAATCAGCACGACGACGATCGCGCCCAGCACCGCGACGGCTTCGGGCCGCCACCGCGCAATGCTCTCCGGCAGCGGCAGGAGAAACGCCGCGCCGATGAGCACGAGCACGTAGCCGATGAAATCGAAAAGCCGTTCGAGCGCCAGCGCCGCCACTACGCCGGTCCCCGACGCTGCCGAGCTGCGCGTCACCAGCACCGCGCGCGCAGCTTCGCCGCTGTTCGCAATGAGCAGATTGTTGATGCCCGCGCCGGCCGCCGTCGCACGCATCGCCAGGCCCAACGACGGCGCGCCCACCGGTCTCAGGAATATCCACCACACGACCGCTTTGGCAGCCAGCGTTGCGAGGTTCGCAAGCGCAGCAAGGAACAGCAGCCACGGCGACGCCGAGCGGATCGCGCGCCACGATGCATCCCAATGGACCGTTCGCGCGTAGTACACGACAAGCGCGACCATGCCCAACGTCAGGGCACCGTGCAGCCATCGGTTGTTGCTCAGTCGACCGGCCATGACATCCGAGAACGCGTGAGGGAAGAGCGCGCTGAACGCTAGCAGGACATCGCCGCATTGTCATTCGTTCGCCGGCAGTTTCTCGAGCTGCCCGGTCACGCCTGGTCAGCCCCCACCCAACATCGCCGGATCGACCCGGGTACTACGTGTCGCTCACGGGACGTTCGACGCCGCCCCCCGCCCCCCAACCGGATGCCCGACCCATCGTGACGATCCTCCACCCCGGGTGCACCAAGCACTTGATTCGCCTGGCGTCGGCCGCCCTTGCGCTCGCCGTCGCCGCCGGGGCGTCGGTCCCCGTGTCCGCTCCCGCACAGGTCGGAACGACCACCGACATCCTAACGGGAACCGTCACCGATCCCCTCGGGCACCCGATCGAGGACGCCGATGTCGAGGCGATGTCGTTGGAGACAGAGATCTCGCGGCACGCGCACACCAACGACAAGGGACGATACACGATTGTCTTCCCGGATGGCGGCGGCCAGTACCGCGTCACGGTGCGCTCCATTGGGATGGCGCCTTCCGTCGCCTCGGTCGCGCGCCAGGCAGACGAAGATCGACTGGTGAGCGACATCCAGATGTCGCCAACCGCCCAGCGTCTGGCCACGGTCACCGTCAACGCCCGGCGCAACAATCGCCGCGGAAACCAGCGCACGCCCGGATCCACGGAACGCGACATCACATCCGAGATGGCCGCGCGAATGCCGGTGGACGCAAGCGACCTCAACGCTCTGGCGACACTCGCGCCCGGCGTCGTCGGTCTCGATGCCACGGACTCCACCGATGCGGCGTTCTCGGTTGCCGGTCTTCGCCCAACGGCGAACTCCCTGACGCTCGACGGCCTCAGCTTTGGTTCGGGCAATGGCGCCGTGCCGCAGGATGCCGTCCGCTCGACGCAGGTCATTACCAGCACCTACGATGTTGCGCGCGGAGAGTTTAGCGGCGGCCTCGTGGCGTCCACGACGCGCGGCGGGACCAATGTTCCCGAAGGCTCCTTCACGTTCACCCTGCGCGATCAGGGGCTCGCGTGGGGAGCGGGCGATTCATCGCTCTCTGCCGCCTACACGCAGAACCAGCTCGGCGGCGGTTTTGGCGGCCCGATCGTGAAGGACAAGCTGTTCGTCTTCGGCGCGGTGCAGGGCCGGTGGCGCGACAACTCGCTGCCGTCGCTGCTCAACGTGAACCCCGCCGTGCTGCAACGGTTAGGCGTGAATGCCGATTCGCTCGACCGCTTCCTCTCGCTCGTCGGCACGGCCGGCGTTCGGCCCGATGTCCCCGACATCCCGCCCACGCGCAGCGCCGACAATACGTTAGGCCTGGTGCGCGCCGACTGGCTCATCTCGGACAACCAGACGCTCATGATTCGCGGCGACTGGCGCGACATCACGCAGAATCCGACGCGCGTGAGCCAGTTCGCGCTTCCGCAAACCGGCGGCGTGTCCGACGAGGGCGGCGGCGGCGTGATGGGCGTGCTCACGTCGTACTTCGGCGGCAGCTTCATCAACGAGCTGCGCGCCTACTGGTCGCGCGACCATCGTGCTGCCGATCCGTTCATGGATCTGCCGGACGGTCGCGTGCAGGTCGCCTCGCAGCTGGCCGACAGCCCCAACGGAATCTCGGCGCTCGCGTTCGGCGGCAGCGTTGGACTGCCCCAGCGCACGAACAACACGAGCTTCGAGTCCACGGAAGAATTGTCGTGGCTGCCGGGGAGCGGTACGCACCGCATCAAGGCGGGGCTCTACTACGACCGCACGCGCTACGATCAGGACGTCACGACCAACGAGTTCGGCACCTACTTCTATTCGTCGCTGCAACAGTTGGCCGACAACCAGCCGGCGGAATTCACACGCACGCTTGCGCCTAACGTACGCGCCGGCGCCAGCGAAAACGCGGCGTTCTACCTGGGAGACATCTGGCGCATCGGCCGCGTGCTCCAGCTCACGTACGGCGCGCGCGTGGAAGGCGCCACCGAGTCCGGCGCCCCGGCATTCAACCCGCTCGTCGATTCGCTGTTCGACCGCCGCACCGACCGGTTCCCCTCCGAGCTGAGCGTCAGCCCGCGAGTCGGCTTCACGGCGCTGTTCGGCGGCGCCGGAGGCTTCGCCTCCACCATCATCCGCGGCGGCGTCGGCGAATTCCGCAGCCCGACGCCGAGCGGCCTCTTTGCCGCGGCGCAGGGCGCCACGGGCCTCCCGGGCACCGAATCCCAACTCGTGTGCATCGGCGAGCAGGTGCCGGTCCCCGACTGGACATCGTTCGCGCTCGACCCCTCGACGATTCCGACCCAGTGCGTCGGCGGCGCCGGCACGACGTTCAATCAGCTGCAGCCCAACGTCGTCGTGTTCGACCCGAATTTCACGTCGCCGCGCGCCTGGCGGGCCTCGTTAGGCGTGCAGCGCCGCGTCTTCGACCGGATCGGCCTCAACCTCGACGCGAACTGGACGCGCGGCACGAGCCAATACGGCTTCTCCGACCTGAACCTCGACACGCTGCCGAAGTTCCGCCTGGCCGACGAGGGCAACCGGCCCGTGTACGTGTCGCCCGCCGACATCGACCCGGTGAGCGGCGTCGTGAACAGCGCCGCCTCGCGGATCCACCCGGAGTTGGGCGACGTCATCCAGGTGCAGTCGAATCTCGCCTCCGAGTCGGGCCAGGTGACCTTCGGCATCAACGGGTTCACGGACGCCGGCGCCGTCTATTCGAGTTCGTACACGTTCACCAGAGCGCGCGACCAATCATCGTTCTCGTGCTGCTCGGCCACGGCGGGCTTCGGTTCACCCACCACCGCGGGAAATCCGAATCGGCCGGAATGGTCCAACAGCAACTTTCAGCGCGAGCACTCGTTCATCGGCACGTTCACGGTGCCCGTCAATCCGGCCATCGAGATCACGAGCATCGCACGACTCTCGTCCGGCGTGCCGTTCACGCCGCTCGTCGCGTCCGACCTCAACGGCGACGGCGCGCGCAACGACCGCGCGTTCATCTTCGATCCGGCCGCCACCGCCGACACCGCGGTCGCCAACGCGATGCGGCGCGTGCTGGCGTCCGCTTCGCCGTCTGTTCGCGCCTGCCTGCTCGACCAACTCGGCTCGGTGGCCGCGCGCAACAGTTGCGAGGGCCCGTGGCAGCCGGCGTTCGACCTCCAGCTCAACATCCGGCCCAACATCCTCGGCCTCGATCGCCGCCTAACGCTGTCGATCGTGACCACGAACCTGATCTCAGGCATCGACGAGCTGCTGCACGGCGCCAACGGTGCACACGGATGGGGCGCGGTCCGCCTGCCCGATCCGACGCTGCTCTTCGTCCGCGGGTTCGACCAGCCGACGAACAGCTTCATCTATTCGGTGAACGAGCGGTTCGGCTCCACGGCGACGTCGGCCGCTGCGTTCCGCGTGCCGTTCCAGATCGGATTCCAGGGACACTTTGCGTTAGGCCCGGACCGCATGCGCGACCGGCTGCGCGCCGCGTTCGGCGGCGGTCGCGGTGGGCGCGGCGGCGGCAACCAGCCGCAGACCGGGCCCGGCACCGCGTCGGACTTCGCATCGCGCATGGGACGCGGGTTCACCAACCCGGTGGCCGGCATCATCTCGCTCAGGGATTCGCTGCACCTCACGCCGGACCAGGTCGCGAAGCTCACGCCCATCGCGGCGGCACTGCAGGCGAAGAACGACAGCGTCCAGGCGGCGATACGGAAGCGGATCGATGACGCCGGCAGCAACGCCGACCCGCGCGCGCTGGTGCTGTCGCTCCGGCCGCGTCTCGCGGAAGCGCGCGACGCGCGCCAGCACGCGCTCGACGCCGTCAAAAAGGTCCTGACACCGGCGCAATGGAATAGTCTGCCGGACGAGCTCAGGTCCACGGGCCGCGGCGGACCGCCGCGTCGGCCCTGATCCCGGGCGCGTCGATCGTCCCCAGCGGCCTCGGGCGTCAGTAGAGCGCGCACCGCCGAGCTGCCTAACGGAACGCGCCGGGGCGGACCGTGGCCGCGGCGCGCATGCGCGGTGTCCGACGTGCAGCGCCGCGTGTGGTACGGTGAATGCGACGCCGTTCCGTGCGCGAAGTCGGCGGGTCCGGATCGGGATCGGCAACGACTCGCCCGCCGGCGTTCGCGCGCCACCCGCATTTCCGTCGTACGCGTACCCCGCACGCATCGGAGGGCAGCATGTCTCTTCACGACCTCGGCGAACTGTACCTGGATCAGATCCGGGACCTCTACAGTGCCGAAACGCAGATCGTCGACGCACTCCCCAAAATGGTCGAGGCCGCGTCGCACGCTCAGCTCAAAGCCGGGTTCCAGCACCACCTGGATCAAACGCGGGAACATGTGCGCCGCCTCGAGCAAATCGCGCGGCGCTTCAACGAAGACCCGGACGGCAAAACCTGTCAGGGCATGAAAGGATTGCTGAAGGAAGGAAAGGAGACGATGAAGGAGCGCGCCGATTCCGACGTGCTCGATGCCGCACTCATTGCCGATGCGCAGCGCGTGGAGCACTACGAGATCGCTGCCTACGGATGCGCGCGCACCTACGCCGAGGCGCTCGATCGGATGGAGGATGCGCGCTTGCTGCAGCAGACCCTCGATGAGGAAGCCGAGACGGATCGCAAGCTCACGGCCATCGCCGAAAGCGTCGTCAATCCGGACGCGGGCGCGCGGCCGACGTCGACTGCGCGCTTGTCGGACGTGGACGTCACGCCTTCCGCAGGCCGCGACATTGAGCCGCGCGCTGCCGCGCCGTCGCGTCGCGACATCGACGAGGGCGACACGCCGTACGCGCCCGAGGCCGATCTTCGATAGGGCCCGTGGTGGCGTGCATCGCGCGCTGGTGAGGCGCGCCTCGAGGGCGCACGCTGTTCGGCGCGCGCCCTTCTGCTGGGCATCATCCCAACGCTCGCGCGCCGCCAACCGTAGGGTTGTCGACTGCACAGCGAGCGGAGACACGATGACCGGCGCGGGGTATCCTCTACGGTTGAGCCTGATGATGTGCGCGGTGTTTGCACTCACCGCGCCTCGCCTGGTTGCGCAGACCGACGAGATCCAGGTGTACACGGCCGAGATCGCCGCGCCCGGGGTCTTCAATCTGACGTGGCACAACAACTTCACGCCCGACGGCCTGCGCGACCCGGCGTTCGGGGGCGGCTTTTCGCCTAACCACACCTTCAACGGCGTCACCGAATGGGCGTACGGGGTCGCGCCCTGGTTCGAGGCCGGTCTCTACCTGCCGCTCTACAGCATCACCGGCGACGGCAGCATGATGTTCAACGGGTTCAAGCTGCGCACGCTCTTCGTCCTGCCTAACGCAGCCGAGCGGTCGTTCTTCTACGGGATCAACTTCGAGTTCAGCTGGAACGCCGGCCACTGGGATCCGCATCGATACAGCTCCGAGATCCGTCCGATCATCGGCTGGCGGTCGGGGCCGGTGGATCTGACCGTGAATCCGATCCTCGACAACTCGTGGACGACGTTCTCGCGCCTCGACTTCGCGCCTGCCTCGCGCCTCGCGTACAACTTCTCGAAGACCTGGGCGCTGGCCGCCGAGGAGTACGATGATTTCGGCGAGTTGCGCGGGTTTCTGCCGTCGAGCCGGCAGGCGCATCAGCTCTACGCGGTGGTCGACCGCAACGGCGAGCCGATGGACATCGAGGTCGGCGCCGGCTTCGGCCTCACGTCGGCGACCGACCACCTGGTGCTCAAGCTGATCCTGTCGCGCGATCTCAACCCGCACCGAGACGCGTCGTCGCCGTGAGGGTGCACGCGCCGCTGTCGCGTTAGGCGCGCGGTCGCGGGCGTGACCGGTCTCACGCCCACCGCGCGAGAATGGCCGCTCGCCTCGCGGAGATTGCTTGACACTCGCCGTCCCCGCGCATAGCCTCGCAACACGACAACTATGCAGGAGAGGTGACATGGTTCGTACTCCAGGACGCGGCACCGGCGTCCGCGGCTCGGCCTGGCTCGCGGTGGCCCTGGTGCTCTGCCTCCCCGTGGGCCTTGCCGCCCAAGGCCCGGATCCGCATGCCGTCCTCGTCGCCCAGCGGAATGCGATCGAGCAGCAGCTCGAATCCGAGGCGATCATCGATCGCAGTGTCATGGTCACGATGCGCGACGGCAAGCGCATGCTGGCCGATGTCTACCGGCCCAAGAATGCCTCGGGCAAGGTCCCGATCGTGTTTGTCCGCACGCCCTACAACTTCAACTGGTGGGACGTGAAGAACGGCGCCCCGCGCGACATGAGCCGCGAGCTCGAGGCCATCAGGCACGGCTACGCGTACGTCGAGATGGACGAGCGCGGGCACTTCTACTCGGAGGGCAACTACGACATCCTGGGCCCGCCGCGGACGGACGGGTACGATGCCATCAAGTGGATGGCCACGCAGCCGTGGTCGAACGGCAAGGTCGGCCTAACGGGTTGCTCGTCGACCGCCGAATGGCAGTTGGGCGTCGTGACGGAAGACAACCCGGGGCTCGCGACGTTCAACGTGCAGGGCTTCGGCGCCGGCGTGGGTCGCGTCGGCCCGTACTACGAGCAGGGCAACTGGTATCGCGGCGGCGCCGTGCAGATGCTGTTCATCGACTGGCTCTACGGCGAACAGAATCAGGTCCGCCCGATGCTCGCGCCCAACACGTCGCAGGCCGACATTACGCTCGCGCGCAAGATGTTCGATCTGGCGCCGCAGATGCCGCCGATCGATTGGTCGGCGCAGCTCTGGCACCTGCCCGAGGACAGCATCATCAGCTCGATCGGCGGCCCGCCGGGCATCTTCGACACCAAGATGCCGGTGGCCACGGGCGGCGACATGATCGCGCGTGCGCCTAACGATCCGGCGTGGTACAAGGGCGGCCTGTGGAACGACAGCATGTCGATCGACAAGCCCGGCCTCTGGTTCATGAGCTGGTACGACGTGTCCGTGTCGCCCAACCTGGCCGCCTACAACTGGGTGCGGCAGCACGCGCAGGGCGACGTGGCCAACGAGCAGTACGCGATCATCGCGCCGGTGCTGCACTGCGCGTACACGCGCGCGACGGCGCAGACGATGATCGGCGACCTCGACGTGGGCGACGCCCGGTTTCCGTACGACTCGCTCATGTACGCGTGGTTCGACCACTTCATGAAGGGCGAGGACAACGGCATTCTCGAGAAGCAGCCCAAGGTCCGGTATTACGTGATCGGTCTCAACCAGTGGAAGTCGTCGCCCACCTGGCCGCCACCGGGCGCCAAGCCGATGACGTTCTTCCTGCACAGTGAAGGGAAGGCCAACACGCTCTACGGCGACGGTTCGTTAGGCGACGCGCCGCAACCCGGCGCCGACCGCCCCGACGGCTTCGCGTACGACCCGGCCAATCCCGTGCAGACCTACGGCGGCGGAGGTTGCTGCGAGGGGAACGCCGTGCATTTCGGCTCGTTCGACCAGCGGCCCGTCGAAGCGCGGAACGACGTGCTGGTCTACACGACCGAGCCGTTCAAGGAGGGTGTGGAGATGAGCGGCCCGATCACGGTGACGCTCTATGTTTCGTCTAACCGCAAGGACACGGATTTCACGTGGCGGGTTGACGACGTCTATCCCGACGGCCGCGCGTTCAACCTGATCGAGAACATCCAGCGCATGCGCTATCGGGATGGATACGACAAGCCCGAGGTGTGGATGCAGCCGGGCAAGGTGTACAAGGTGACCTTTCAGCCCATCGATTTCTCCAACTACTTCAAGCCCGGCCATCGGCTGCGGTTGGAGATTTCGAGCAGCAACTTCCCGCGGTTCGATCGCAACATGAACACGGGCGGCAACAACTACGACGAGAAGGTAGGGCTCGTCGCGCAGAACGCGGTGCACCACGACAAGCAGTATCCGTCGGCGGTCACGATCACGGTGGTGCCGTCCGGCGGCGGCGCGGTGCGGGCGGGAGGAAGCCAGAAGTAGCCGGATCAGCCGCCGTACGCAGGACTAACGGAGCACGTGCCCCATGCCGCGCAGAGACGCGCGCATGGGGCATTTCGTGCGTGCCGGTCAGTGCTTCGCCCACGCCCACCCGGTGATGCGCCATCCCGTCACCTGGCGGTGCAGCGTCAGCGTGATGATCGATCCCACCTCTTTGACCGGCTTCCCGTTCGCCTTGTAGGCATAGTCCGCGGGTTCGACGACGTACGCCTCATCTCCAGTGATGTCGACGTGTGTCGGTTTGCCGACGGTGACCACGGGATCGGTGATACCGTGTGCTTTGGTGTCGGTATCGAAGTCGTGTGCCCACTTGGCGCAGGCGCCGGCGCCATGCCATTCGTGCGGCGGGAACTCATCGATGATGGCTCCTTCGTTCGCACACGCCGCCGACATTGCGTCGACGTCTCCCTTGTTGAACGCGTCGACGAACT
>DAHUXU010000276.1 GCA_027307005.1 Gemmatimonadota bacterium | reverse complement strand
GTTTTGTCCGCCTTTAGTTTTGTCCGCCTTTAGTTTTGTCCGCCTTTAGTCTTGTCCGCCTTTACGGGTGATACGTCCTCTCCGTATGGCCAACGAGCTGCGACCGATAGAAGTATACGGGCCGCAGGTTGCCGGTCGCGTACCGTTGGGCCTGGTCGCCGAAGTGTGGTGAGCTCGGATCGCCGCTCTCGCCGCCTGCGGTGATTGCCTTCGCGCGCACACTGTCGCCGAACTCGACGACTGCCACGAAGCTGTTGCCTGCCGTGCCGTACCACTTCTTGGTGCCGGGATACGGACGGGCCGCGAAGGCGGCGAGCGAGCCCCAACGCGACCAGGTGAAGCCGACGGGAATGCTCGGCTTCGCGTCGTCGAAGTGCTGCACGATGTCGCCGGTGTTGCGCTGATAGCGATTGATCTCGCCCCACGGCGTGCGCCAGGATCCGAATTGCGATGTGAGGCTGTCGGTGGCCACGACCAACGCCTGCAGACGGTCGGCGTCGCTGGCGCCGCTCACCATGTAGTCGTCCACCGGCACGTTCGCCGTTCGCGCCGCGGCCCGCACCATCTCGCCTAACGTCATGCCCCAGTACACGGCGAGCGTCGTCGGCACGGACGCGGTCGACCAGCGATCGTCCCACGAGCGCAGGGAATCGATCTGGGGCGCGAGCTTCGCCTTGAGCGGGTCCGACGCGCTCAGATGGTCGTACGCCGTGACTAACGGAGGGAGGAGAGCGGCAAAGCCCGTCAGATAGCTGTCGTACGCTGCTTTGATGAGCGTGTCGATCGCAAAATCCTTGCGATGCTCCAGCACACGGATCGCGTGCAATCCGCGGAAGGATTCTCCACCCGTCTCGACGTACGGCGGATAGTCCGAGCGCTTCGGGCTGCTCGGCCCCGCCGCCGACCATGGCCAGTTGTTGCTGTTGTAGAGCCAGCCGCTCGCCGGGTTGAGCAGGTGCGGCGTCTGGTCCACCGACAGGAGGCCGTGCCAATCGGTCGCGGTGTCGCTGCCATCGACCGGCTTCGTCCAATCGAACTTCGGATTCCGGCGCGGGATGAAGTTCGCGTGGAAGTACGCGATGTCGCCGTCGGCGTCGGCGAAGATCGTGTTGTTGGTCGAGTTCGTGTGCAGCTGCATCGTCTTCAGAAAATCCTTGTACGAGAGCGACTTCGTGCGCGTGTACGACTGAATGAGCGCCTTTTCCGGCTCATTCATCATGTCGATGCTCACCCACTTGTCGCCGATCTTCCTCACGATCGGTCCGTGCCGCGTGCGATATACGGTGAACACCTTCTTCTTCATCCCGGTGTCAGTCTTGTACGGCACCGTGATGTGCGACACGATCATTGGATATTCCTTGCCGCCGTACAGATAGTAGTAGCGGCCGTTCTTCTGCGAGACCGTCTCCAGATACTCATCCTTGTCGTCGGCGTTACTGCTCGTGTGCATCCAGCCGGTGCGCGTGTTGAATCCCTGGTAGACGAAGAACTGTCCCCAGGTCACCGCGCCGTACGCATCCAGGCCTTGGTCGCTCACCATCTGCAACTCGGCGCGGAAAAAGAACGACGTGTGCGGGTTGATCAGCAGCAGCGCATGGTGATCGAGCGTGTTGGACGGCGCGATCGCAATTCCGTTAGACCCGCGTGGCTCGGGCGGTGAGCCGTCGCCGTCGCTGACGTTCTTGGGCTCATCGGCGCCCGCTTGCGTGCCGTAGAACGCGGCCAGCTCCTTGAGGCTCACGTCTTCGATGTCGCCGCCGATGCTGCCTTCGCTGAATGACAGCGCCATCCACGGCTCGAAGCGGGTGATCACGCGCGGCTTGACGTTCGGGTGCGTGTACAGGAAGTAGTTGAGCCCATCGGCCCACGCATTCATGAGCGACTTGAGCCAGGCCGGACTCTCGCGGTACTTGGCGCGCAGCGTATCCGGATCGATGAAGATTTTCATCCGCAGATCCCGATAGATCGCGCTTTCGCCCTCGGTCTCGGCGAGACGGCCCATCGCGTCGATGAAGTTGGTCTCGACGCGATTGAAGTCGTCTTCACTCTGGGCATAAATCATCCCGAACACGGCATCGGCGTCGGATTTCCCGTACACGTGCGCGATGCCCCAGGTGTCGCGAATGATCGTGACGCGTTGGGCTTCCTGCTTCCATCGCGTGAGGTCGGCGTTGTTGGGCGCTTGCGTAGACGCGGAGACCGCCCGCGCGGCGATGCACACGATAAACACTACGGCTGCGAACGGTTTCATCGGTGGTGGCGGTAAGAGGCACAGGGAGGATGAAGGCGGTACTCGAGCCCGGCAAGGCGTTCTCTGCCGTGTGACCAATGCGGGCCGCGGTCGTTCACACCCGGTGATCGACTCGTCGCGCGGCATGGAGAAAGGCTCAGTTCGGCGGCCGCCGGCCGTGCGTGCGCGCGTTCTCGCGTGGCTCGCACCCGCCGGCGCGTGGGCCGCGGGTCTCATGCTCGTCTTCCACGGGACCATCCTGTCGCGCTTCGCGCTCGTCGAAGGCGATCTGCTCGACTCCCGGTTCAACCTGTACGTGCTGGAGCACAGCTATCTGTGGCTGCTGCGCGTGCCCGGCCAGCAACAATTCTGGAACGCACCGTTCTATTTTCCGGCGCGGAACGTGATCGCCTATTCGGACACGCTCCTAACGGTAGCGCCCGTGTACTGGCTGCTGCGCGGCGCCGGGCTGGGTCCAGCGACCGCGCTGCAGTGGTGGCTCATGGCGATGGCGACGCTCAACTTCGTCGCCGCGTACGCGCTGGTCCGGCGCGCGACCCGTGTCGGCCCAACGGCAGCCGCCCTCGGCGCCTTCCTGTTCGCGTTCGCGAACGCGCGCACGTCGCAGCTCGCGCATCCGCAGCTCCAGCCGCAGTTCTACATGCTGCTTGCGCTGTACGCGCTCGTGCGCCTCTTCGAGAGTGACACGCGGGACGATCGGGTAGCGTCGGCAACGTGGATGCTCGTGTTCAGCATCGCGCTGGCGGCGCAATTCTGGGCGGCGTTCTACTATGGATTCTTCCTCGTCCTCGCGTTGGGCATCGCGGCCGTCTGCGCCGCGGCCGTGCCGCGTCTGCGTTCTCCGCTCGGGGCCGTCCTGCGCCGGAACGCATTCGCCGTCCTGGGGTGCGTCGCGGCGGGCGCGCTGCTCGTCGCGCCGCTCGCCATCCACTACCTCGCGGTAGCGCAGAGCCTCGGCGTACGGCAGTACGGGGCGCTCGCGTCGTTCATGCCCACGCCGGCCTCGTGGCTCTACATGGGCCGCGACAATTGGATGTACGACACGCTCTGGCGCGGTGCGCACTTCACGCTGTCGATGCCGCAGGAACAGCAGCTCGGCCTCGGCCTGGTGACCACGGCGCTCGTCATCTGGGGCCTGTGGAGCGCGCGGCGCACTCCGTTAGGCATCTTGCTCGCGGCCACGGGCGCGGCGCTCGTGCTCTGCACCACCGTCTTCCCGGGCCACCATACGGCGTGGCCACTGATCTTCCACTGGGTGCCGGGCGCGCGAGCGTTGCGCGCCATCTCGCGCGTCGGGCTCGTCCTGCTCGTGCCGGCCTCGGTCGGCATCGCGCTGTTTTTCCAGCAGGCGCTCGACGCGCGATGGCGCATCGCGGCCGTGCTCGCCGCGCTCGTCGTCATGCTCGAGCAGGGCCAGCACGTAGAGGTGTACGACAAAGCCGAAGCGGGCGCCGAGAGCAGCCGGGTCGAGGCGCTCATCGGTCCGTCGTGCGGAGCGGTGCTGTACGCGCCGATCCACGGCCGGCGCATGACCTGGTCCTATCAGGTCGTTGGCATGTGGGCCGGCCTCGACCGCCGCGTGCCCTCGATCAACGGCTACTCGGGGAACGCACCGTTAGGCTGGGACTTTCAGCAGATCCGGATCAACGACACGACGCGCGCGCGCGCCGTCGAGCACGCGCTCACCGCGTGGGAGACGCGTTGGGGCGCCGCGCTCCGGCACGTGTGCGTCGTCTCCCCGGATCTCGCGCACGTGCGCGAGCCGCTCGACCATCCCTACGGGACCGACGTCGTCGAGTGAGCCGCGGTGGCCCAACCCCGCCGCGGCGCGCACGCCGATCCCGCGCGCCGGGGCCGGTCCTGCGTTAGGCGTCAGGGCGTGATCGGTTTCACCCGCTTGCCCCACATCGGCGGCGGCGGCTCGTGCGTCGCCCGCTCCACCGGATGCTGCGCCAACTCCTGCATCGCCTCGGCCACCGCGCGCTCGAGCTGCGCATCGTGCCCCGCCGCGACATCCTTCGGCCAGTCTTCTACTTCGATGTTCGGCGAGATGCCCTCGTTCTCGACGGCCCACTTTCCGTCCACGGCGAAGAAGCCGCCGCGCGGCGCATACATGATGCCGTCATCCACGAAGCTCGGCGTGTCCCAGATGCCCACGAGACCGCCCCAGGTCCGCATGCCCACCAGCTGGCCGACTTTGCGGTACTTGAACATGTACGGCATGAGGTCGCCGCCCGAGCCCGACATTTCGTTGATGATCATCACCTTCGGTCCCCAGATCCCGGCGGCGGGACTCGTGAACGGATACCGGTCGCCCACCGGATTGTTGAAGTACCCGTCGAAGGTGCGCTGCAGCACATCGATGATGTAGTCGGCCGCCGACCCGCCGCCGTTGTAGCGCTCGTCGATGATCGCGCCCTTGCGGTCCTGCTGCGCGAAATAGTAGCGGTTGAAGCTCGTGTAGCCGCCCTCGGCTGTGTTAGGCAGGTGCACGTAGGCCAACTCGCCGTGCGACAGCGAATCGACGAGGTGCCGGTTGTGCTCCACCCACGCTCGGGCGCGGAGCCCCGCGTCGTTCGCCACGGGAAGCACCGTCACCCGGCGCGCGCCATCCATGGTGGGACGCTCGTTGACCGTGATCACCGTCTGGTGGTTGGCCGTCCCGTCGAACAGCCGATAGACGTTGTCGGGCGCCCGCAGCTCCTGCCCATTCACCGCCAACAGATAATCGCCGACGCGCACCTGCACGCCGGGCGCGGTGAGCGGCGCGTGCAGATCCGGATTCCAGCTGTCGGTGCCGTAGATCTTCGTGATCCTGTAGCGGCCGTTCTCCACGGCGAAGTCAGCGCCTAACAAACCGACGGGCGGCTGCATCTCGCCGGGCATGTCGCCGCCGCGCACGAACGAGTGCCCGATGGCGATCTCCGATCCCATCATGTCCAACAGGTAGTTGAGATCGTCGCGGTGCTTCACGTAGGGCAGCAGCTGGCCGTACATCGCCTTGTCTTTCACCCAGTCCGTGCCCTGCAGATTCTTGACGTAGATGTAGTCGCGCTGGTTGCGCCACCCTTCGTCGAAGATCTGCTTGAACTCCGCCGTCGGGTCGACGAGCATGCGGAGTTGGGCATTGAGCTTGCCCTTGCCGGCCGGCGGCGCGTCGTGTGTCGTCGCGTCGACGAGGTAGAGATTCCCCTCGGGACCCGGCGTCCGGTACAACAGCTTCTTTCCATCCGCGCTCACGAAATAATCGGCGACGTTCTGCACGAACGGCATCGCCTTGCGTTCCTTGAGATCGTAGCGGTGCAACGTGCCGCCGCTGAACCGCTCTTCCTTCGTTCCGGTCTCCGGCAGGTTCTCGGTGAAGAACACCATGCCCGGCACGCCGCTCCTCAGCTCCCGGTAGTCGCGCTCGGCGATTTCGGAGACGGGCACCACGCGCTGCAGCAATCCATCGAAATCGATCTCGACGTGCCGGCGCGGCGCCAGCATGGCCTTGAGCGAATCGGGCGGAATGCGCCTGGCCGCGGTCGTGTCCGCCGTCGTGTCCGTGCGCGCCGGACGCCGCGGCCGCTCGCGCGGCGGCAGCGGCGGCATGCCCGGCGTCTGCTCCTGCGGGATCCCCGTGTCCTCGTCGCTCTCCGGCAGCAACGGCGACGGATCGTTCTTCGACAACACGGCGAGATAGAGCGCCTTCGTTTCCGTGTGGCCGTAGCTCGACATGTCCAACCAGCCCGAGCCTAACGCAAGATCGGTGGACGCGAAGAACCAGAGGTACTTGCCGCTCGCATCCCACGCCGGCCACGTCGCATCGGCCAAGCCGTCGGTGATCTGATGCGTCTGGCCGGTCTGCATGTCGTAGACGAAGATCGCCCGATAGAGCGACTTGAGACGCCTAACGTACGCGATCCAGCGCGAATCGGGGCTCCACGCCGGGTTGAGCGACCGCTCCGGCACCATCCAGTCGTCGCCGCCGATGTCGGTCGCCTTCCCCGTCGCGACGTCCACCACCCATAACCGGAGATTCGTATCCTGAAAGACGATGTGCTTGCCGTCGGGCGACCAGCTGGGCGTGTAGTAGTGCGTCGGATGCACGAGCGCGATCGTGCGCGCGGGCGCGCTGCCGTCGGCAGAAGCGATCACCAGCTGATACTCGCCCGATTTGTCGCTGAAGTACGACACCCACTTGCCGTCCGGCGACCACGCCGGATCGCGCTCCGCCGAGCTGTCCGACTGGGTGAGATTCCGCACGTCGCCCTTCTCTGCCGGCACGGTGAAGATCTCGCCGCGCGCTTCGATGGCGGCGCGCTTGCCCGTCGGCGAGAGCGCGATGTTGGCGATGTACCGCGAGACTTCCTTCCATTGCGGCATCATCCACGCGAAATCGCCCACGGCCGTGATCGGCACGATGTGTTCCTTCCCACTCGACGGATCGAGCTCGTGCACGTAGCCTGCTTGCTCGAACACGAGCGCGTTCCCGCCCGCATCGAGCGTCTTCACATCGAAATCGGAGAAGTTCGTGATCTGCTTGACCTGCTTGGACGTCATGTCGTACGACCACACGTTCGACACCCCGTCGCGATCCGACAGGAAGTACACGGTGGTGTTGCCGACCCACACCGGGTCCATCTCCTTCGAGTTAGGCCTCGGAATCGTGTCGATGTCGAGGGTCTTGGTGTCGAGAATCCAGATGGGCCGATTCTGGCCGCCGCGGTAGTTGCGGCGCTCCTCGTCCCACGAGTTGTTCATGCGGTAGGCGATGTGCCGGCCGTCCGGAGAGATTTTCCCCTGATAGGCGCGGTACATCGGCATCGCCGTGACGATCCCGCCCTCGGCCGGGACGGTGAACCAGCGCGGCATCGGCGACGGCAGGTTCGACGACTGCGACGACGAGAACACGATCGCCTTGCCGTCGGGCGTCCAGCCCTGCACGAGGTCGGGCGCGGGATGCCAGGTGAGCCGCTTCGGCTCGCCGCCGACCGCCGGCATTACGTACACATCGGTGTTGCCGCCGTAGTTCGCGCTGAACGCGATCAACGTGCCGTCCGGCGAGAAGTGCGGATTCATGGCTTCGCCCGGGAAGCTCGTTAGGCGAACGGCGGAACCGCCGGCGCGCGGCACGACCCAGATATTGCCCGCGTACGCGAAGGCGATCTGGGTTGCGCTCACGGTGGGCGAGCGCAGCATGCGCGTCGTGCCTTGCGCCGGTAGGGATGCGGCTCCGATGACGAGGGCCAGGATCGGCACACCGACTCCAAGCCCGGCAAAACGATGAGGGCGATGCATGACAGGATATGGTGGAAGGGCACACACGTACGGCGGCGAGCTCGACACTACGGCGGTAACTGGCGATAAGTTGCCGTGCGTTCCGCCCTCGCGCCAGCGCCGACATCGCGCCCTGTACCGCACCCGTGGTCCATCCGCGATATTCTGACCGCTTGCTGGCCCGCCGCTCACATCGGACATCGACCCGACCCGTCTCATGCGACCGTCTCTGCTCCTCGCCGGCGCGCTGCTGTTCGCCGCCGCGCCGCATCGCGTCTCTGCCCAGACCTTTCAAAGCGACGACCCGATCATCAAGCGCATCTGGCAAATCGGGATGGACAGCTCCGAGACCGAGCATCTGGCGAACGAGTTGTTCGACTCGCTCGGACCGCGCCTCACCGGCACGCCGGACCTCAAGCGCGCGAACGATTGGCTGGTCCACACGTACACGAGCTGGGGGATCCCGGCGCGCAACGAGCAGTACGGCACGTGGCGCGGCTGGCGTCGCGGCTACTCGCACATCGATCTCATCGCGCCCCGTGTGCGCTCGCTCGAGGGCACGATGCTCGGCTACAGCCCGGGCACGAACAAGAAAGACCTGACGGCGAGCACGATCATCCTGCC
>DAHUXU010000275.1 GCA_027307005.1 Gemmatimonadota bacterium | reverse complement strand
CTGTGCCGGCAACGAGCAGCACAACCGCAAACGCAAACGACTGCACCGCAAAGGCAAGGACCGCGCTCACTTCGATCGCGTGCGCATCGCCCGGCAATCGGAACAAGAGACCGAGCAAGAACGCGCCAACGACGATCAGGACCGCGGCAGCAGCGACGAAACGCATCACCCGCTTCATCGCTCGCCTCCATCGCGATGCGCGTCGCGCTCAGCATCACGCCCGCCCCGCTGCTGCGCAGAGTGCGCCATGAGCGAGCGATACATGGAGTAGAACCCGGCGAACGCGCCCACGAATGCTCCTAACACCAACAGCCACGGCGTCGTACCAAGCTTCCCGTCCAACCACCGCCCGAGATACACGAACACCAGAATCGACACCACGAGCTGAATGCCCGAGCCCGCAAATGCAGCCGGAGATGGACCGCCCGTCGGCATTCCACGTTCACCGCGCCCGGAACCGGGCGCTCCAGATCGCCGCTCCGGTTCTCTCATGCGCGCGGAAATGTAGGAGCTTGTGAAATTTTTCGCAAGCTAAAGAAGAACCCGCTCCAACCCACAGGACATAATAACCGTCTAATCGCCAAGTTTCGGTATCCACACAACTTACGCGTTACTACGCCCTTGACGGCTCGTCCCGGTGTTGATAACTTTGACCTCAGATTCTACGTCCACATTTGCCCGTGCGACCGCCCCGTTCCTCGGCCGGTCTCGATCTCATGACCTCCCGTTTCGTCATCTGGCTACTCTGCGCCGGCGCTGTGTTCGTGGCCTGGAGCCCCCACGCCAAACACAACGAGTCCGCCGCCAGCACGACGAACGAGTATCCGCGATCGGACACCGTACCCAAAAAAGTCACCACCGCTGCGCTTACCTCCGCCGCGCACGTCAGCGTCGACCGTAACGTCAAAGTCAGCCTGCGCGTGACGAACGTCGCCGATCACGCCGTCGAAATCGATTTCCCATCCGGCAAAACCCACGACGTCGTCATTCTCGACTCCACTGGCCATGAAGTCTGGCGCTGGAGCGACGGCCGCATGTTCACCCAAGCAGTCCGCAACACGCTCCTGGGCGCGAACGAGTCCGTGACCTACGAGGAGACATGGAATCCTCACGGACATACCGGCGAATTCACCGCCATCGCTCGCCTCGAAAGCAATAATCACCCCATTCAGCAGCGCACCGACTTCACACTGCGCTAGTCGAGCACACGCACCACCCTTAACGCCCCGCGCCCCCGCCGCTACCTTTCGCAAAACCTGCGGCGAGAATCGGAGGACGCGTTTGGCGACACCGGCTCGACCTTCCACACACGATGACACGCGCGACGTCCAACTCCTCACCGAGCTGGCCACTGCGCGTCAGTCGCTCATCGATCAGATCGGCCGGCGCATCATCGGCCAGAAGGAAGTCGTCGAGAATCTGGTCGCCGCCCTGCTGAGCGGCGGCCACGCACTGCTCGTCGGCGTTCCTGGTCTCGCCAAGACCCTGCTCGTTAGGACGCTCGCCGACGCGCTCGACCTCTCCTTCTCTCGCATCCAGTTCACCCCCGACTTGATGCCGAGCGACATCACCGGCACCGAGTTGCTCGAGGAAGATCACGCGACAGGCAGACGCGTGTTCAAGTACGTGAACGGACCGGTGTTCGCCAACGCGGTGCTCGCC
>DAHUXU010000477.1 GCA_027307005.1 Gemmatimonadota bacterium | reverse complement strand
GCCGGCCGGCCGACCTCGCGGCGGGAATGCCCTACGGGCGACACGGGTCATTCGGGCTGGCTACGACGCGCGATGGTGGATATCTCAACGGGTGGCTGTGCAGCCTCGAGATAGACGGGGAAGGGCGGCGGGAATCGCCGGAGCGGGATCCCGCTTCGGCGATGAGGGGCCGCCGGACGAGATGGGGCAAGACCCGGGTGGTTCAACCGCATTTCGTTCTGGCCCACGGCGATGCACGGCACTGTCACTCGCCAGGGGGATGGGGCCACGTCTCGCCAGGACCATGGGGCCAGGTGACGGGCATCGAAGACCTGACGATCTGATGCCACAGATCGGGGCTTCGAGTCGAGCCCGGAGGACCCGGTAGGGGCCGACGATCAGGCCGTCATCGGCGGCGGGCGGCGCCCTTGCTGCGCGGGTGAGCGGCCACCTTTTTCACCGGAGCCGAAGGCGGAGGGGGGAGCTTGTCGATGTTTGGCTTGAGCCGCGATCTGTAGGACTCGCCGTCGACCACGAGGTCGAATGCGTTGTTCTTGAATCGATCGACGGCGCTCTGGGCCAGCAGCGCGTCGTCGAAGACGGCGATCCATTCGGCCGTGTCGCGGTTGCTGGTGACGACGGTGGAGAGGCGGGCGTTGCGCTCGACGAAGAGCTGGTAGATGTCGCGGCTCTCCTCGCGGCTCATGGGCTCGAGCGCAAAGTCGTCGATGATGAGCACGTCGACGGTGGCGAGCTCGGTCATCACCGCCTCACGCGAGTTGTCCATGCGGCTCTGCTTGAGCAGCCGCAGGAGGGCGTCGGCGCGCAGCAGCCGCACGTTGAAGCCGGCGCGGCAGCAGAGGTGGCCGAGTGCGTTCGCGAGGAAGGTCTTGCCGACGCCGACAGGCCCGAGGACCACGACGTTGCGGTGATCCTCGACGAAGCGCAGCGAGACAAGCTCGTTCATGATCCGTCGGTCGTACGTCACCTTCGCGGACTTGTCCCAGCGCTCGAGCACCATGTCCGGATCCAGGCCAGCCACGTCGGCGCGACGGATCGACGCCGTGCTGTCACGCCGCGAGATCTCGTCGACGAGGAGCATGAGGAGGAGGTCCTCGTAGGGCGTGTCCTCCTTCTCGGCAAGAGAGAATCGCTCGGCCAGCGTCGGCAGCAAGCCGCCGAGACGCAGGCGTTTGAGCGCGGCCACCAGATCAGGGCTGATCGATCGGGCGCTCATCGGTCACCTCCGTCCTGGACGTCAGCCGGTCTGCCGTCGGTGGCGGCGCGCGTGGCGAAGGCCGCGGCGTCACGCGCGAAGCGCGCAGGCAGCGCGATCACGCGACCGGTGCCGACGGCGGCGTCCTAGGTGCGCCGCGCGTCCTTCAGCATGCCCGAGATGCGCCGCACGTCGATCACGTCGAAGGCGAGCGCGCGGGCGCACAGCGCGTTGACGCGGTCCTGGCCGTAGCGCTGGCAGAGGCGCAGAAGGCCGTACCCTTGCCGCAGCTTGATCCACGGCACGGGCCCGCCGAGCAGTCGCTCGACGAAGGCGCCGACGTGCGCGCCCTGCTCGCGGGCGCTGCGGACGACGGCGTCCACGTCGCGCAGCGCCCACGGCGCCTTCCCAGGCGGGAAGTCCTTCGGGTCCGTCGAGCGCCCTCCGGCCGCCTTGCGCGGATGCACCTTGATCAGCTCTGTGCCGAGGTACAAGCGCACCGACACCCGGTCGGCGCGCGCGTCGAGCGTTTTGCCGATGTAGCGCGTCGGCACCGAGTACAGCGCCTTGAGCACTTGCACGTGGTGGTCGGGGTGGACCTTCGGATCGCACCAGTGCGGCACGTCGAAGGCCGTCTCGGGCGGCGGCTGCATGTGCGGTCGCTCATCGCGCTCGTACACCTCGCGCGGCACCTGCCTCGTCGTCCCGTGCACGCGCGCGCCGGCCACGTCGCGGCACCACGCCTCGGCGTGCCGTCGGATCGCGCCGAGGTCAGCGGCGAACGTCTCGCCCGCGAAGCATCGCTCGCGCACGTACGGTACCTGATTCTCGACGCGCGCCTTGTCCTTCGGCGTCCGCACGCGCGCCGTGTCGGCGAAGAGCTTGCGCGCTTCCGTGTAGTCCCGGAACGCGCGATTCAGCGTCGGGTCCGTCTTGCTGGCGCGGACCACCATCGACGACGCGTTGTCGAGGATGATGTGCTTCGGTACGCCGCCGAAGAAGCGCCAGGCCGCGTCCAGCCCCGCGCACACGTCTTCCACCGTCTGCGTGAACGTCGGCCACACGTGCATGTACCGGCTCGACGACAGCGTCACGATCAGCGCCCACAGCCGCCGCCGCTTTCCATCGGCGTCCGTCACCGTGCCCATCAGCCCGAAGTCGATCTGCGCCTCCTGCCCGGCAGGCGGATCGTCGAGGCGCACCGTCGGTGACTGCTTCCGCCAGCCGAGCTCGCGGCTCGCGAACCGGCGCAGCGTCGTGTAGCCGACGGTGACGCCTTCGCGCGCCAGCAGCTCGTGCACGCG
>DAHUXU010000430.1 GCA_027307005.1 Gemmatimonadota bacterium | reverse complement strand
GCCGGCCGTTCCGTTCACGCCCGACGTCGCATCGATGAACGACGCGATGTTCTCCTTCAGCTTGGCCAGCGACGGCTCGTACACATACATCATGTGCCCCGCGTCGTATTCGGCGAACTGCACGTGGCCGCGGAGATTCTTGGGCAGATCCATCTGGTCAAACGTCCACTCGGCCGCGTAGTACGGCGTCGCCAGGTCGAACAATCCGGAGTTGAGCAGCACGTGCAGGTGCGGATTGAGCTGCAGCGCCTGCGCGATGTCCACGGCGACGTTGGTGTGGCCCGGCCACCCGCCGCGGCGGCCGTGCTGCCAGTTCCACGGGTTCACGTTGCCGCTCACCATGTACTGCTTGTCGCGCGGGAAGTTGAGATCCGTGTGCAGGTACGTCTGGAACGTCGAAACGAACGCGGAGCTGATCGAGGATGACTGCGGGTCATACGGCGACCGTTGCGCAAGCATGTCGAACGTCGGGCCCGTGAAGCGCGCATCGAGTCGGCCAATCACTTCGCCGTGCTCGCGGAGCAGCTCCTTCTCGAACTCGGGTGCGTCCACCTGCAAGTTCGCGCGGTCGATGTAGCCGGTGTCGAGTCCCGTGTACTTGTGCAGTTGCTCGATGATGCGCGCGCGCTCATCCGGCGGGAGATCATCGCCCTGCATGAGCGCGTGCAGGTAGTCGGTGGTGGCGAAGTGCTCGACTTCCTTGAGGAACGGCCGGAGTTGCGCCGGCTGATCGGGCAGGACCTTGTGATACCAGGCGACCGCGGGATACGACGGCAGATACAGCACGTACGGCATCATGTTGCCCGGGTCGAACGTGATGGTTTGGAAGTCGAGCACCGACGACATCAGGATGACGCCGTTGAAATCCATGTTGTCGGCCTGCTGCAGATAGTTCACGAGCGCGGCCGAGCGGGTGGTGCCGTAGCTCTCGCCCAACAGATAGCGCGGCGAGTTCCACCGATCCTGTTCGGTGAGGTAGCGGCTGATGAACTGCGACAGCGAGCGGACGTCTTCGTCCACGCCCCAGAACATCTTGCCCGTCGCCTTACCTAACGGATGACTGAAGCCCGTGCCGATCGGATCGATGAACACCAGGTCGGTCTTGTCGAGCGGGCTGTAGGCGTTGTCGACCAGCTGGTAGGGCGGCGGCGGCGCGTGCGTCGTGTCGGGCGTGACCACGCGTTTGGGGCCGAAGGCGCCCATGTGCACCCAGACCGACGATGAGCCGGGCCCGCCGTTGTAGGCGAAGGTGATCGGCCGGTGCGACGGATCGGTGACGCCGCGTTTGATGTAGGCGGTGAAGTAGAGCGCGCCGATCGGTTCGTTGGCGGAGTCGCGGAGAATGATGTCGCCGACTGTCGCATCGTACTCGATGCGCTGGCCGCCGATGACGACCGAATGCTGCGTGGTGACGCGCTGGACGGTCGTGTCGGACGGCGACTCGCGGTTAGGCGCTGGCCGCGGCGTCGTGTCGCGGGCTTGCTCCGCCGCGCGCTGGGGTTGGCGGCGCTGCTGCGCCGGCGCCGCCGCCGGGAGGGCGGCGGCAACGAGAAGCAGAGCAACGAAACGCGAAGGAGACATGGTCGGGCGAAGCGGCTGGAAGGTGAGCGGGAGACCGCGAACAACCGATCTGAATAAGGCGAAGATTCCAGCCACGCGCCACTCCCGCGACGGACACCGGCGCATTCGTTCGGCTACGGGTGCGACGCCTTGTCTTTGGACCCGCTCATGAGGCTGCCCATGATGCTGGTCACGCTCACCTTCTTGTAGCTCGGCGGCGGTGCGAACATCGACGCCGGCACACTGCCTTCCTTGATGTTCCGGAGCTCCATGTGGTCGTCGCGATCATCGGCCTTGGATACCACCTGCAGGCGGTCGTCGATCCACACCGTTCCGGTGTCACCGTCCTTCGCGTCATCGATCCACTGCCATTTGTGCGCGGGGCGTCCGTCCACCTTGTCGCTGCCGAGGCTCTTGCACGTGAAGTGCGGCGTGTGCGACTTGTCGTGCGAGACCGCGGCGAACGGCATGGCGGTGGTGTTCCACTGGGTGCACGGGTCTCCGGCGCCCGCGGGACGGAAGAAGCGAAGCACGGGTCCGAACGTCGCGGTGACGAGGGACGTGAACATGCCGGCGTCGAGGTACTCCTTCTTCCGATCGCTGATGAGTAGCGTGCTCTTGTGCGCCGGGTCGAGCACCAGCGCGCCTAACTGCGACGTGTCCGTCGACTCGACGCGCAGCTTGCCATCCGACAGATAGATGTGCGTCGTCGAATCGTTGGGCTGGCTGGGATCCACGAGGTCCGCGGAAAAGGACGGTCCGGTCCAGACCGGTCCGCCGGCGTCGCCGCCGAAGCACGCCGCACCGAGCGGCGCTGCGCCTAACGCGGCGATCATGAACCAACGGGACGTGCGTGACGTGCGCATCGTGCCTCTCCTTCAGTCGGGGTCTGTCGCGAACGGGGTGCAGCGCCTCCTACAAATACCCGACGGCGTCCCCGGCGCAATAGTTTCAGGCGACCGGAGAAGCGGTCGGGCGCCCGCTCGCGCGACGCGGGCCGCACCGCTCGGCTGCCACGGCGGCACGCCGACGCCGAGCGCCTAACGAAACGCCAGCGTTAGCCGCGCGCGCGCACCAGGCGGCGTCGCGCCGCCTCCGCGAGCGCCGCCCGCCGGCGGAACGGCGGGTCGCCGTGCTGCCAGCTCCGCGCGACGATCCCATAGTGCACGGCTGCGCTGTCCGGCATTCCCGCCGCCTCGAAGCTCCGCGCGAGCATCTCGTGGAGCTCGGTGCGCGTCAGATAGAAGCTGGACGATTCCACGGGTCCGCGCAGCGCCGACGAAAGAATCGCCACCGCGGCGCGCGGCTGTCGCGCGGCCAGCCACGCCCGGGCCAACTCGAGGTTCGCGCGCGTGTAGCCCTCGCTCGGCGAGAAGATCGCGTGCGAGAGCTCGCTCAACGCCCGCGCCGAATCGCCGCGCGCGCGCCAGAGCAGGCCGCGGAGATAGTGCGGCAGCGACCAGTCGCGGCCGTACGAGCTCAAGCGCGCCGATCCCTCCACGGAGTCGGCGACCCGTGCGAGGCGCACGGTGTCGCCATCCGCCGCCCAGGCCGTGCCGGCGTGGGTGAGCATCCAGCTGCGCTGCCGGGCGAGCGAGCCCGGTGCGTTAGGCGCCGCCGCCGGCGGGACGGCGGCCATGGAATCGAACATTCGCGCCGCGGCGCGATAGTGGCGCTGCTCGAACAACACCTGCGCTTGCGCGTCGCCGCTCAGCTCGCGCTGCGACACGTCCGCGGCCAGCGCATGGGCGGCCGTGAGCGCGTCGCCTAACCGTCCCTCGTTGCGGAACGCAATGACCTGCCACCACAGCACCGACGTCGCAGCCTCCGGACCCGCCGTCTCCAGGCGCGCGGACAACATCCGGTCGGCTGCCTCGTAGTCGTCGGCGTGTATCGCGATCACCGCCATCTCGACTGCCACGTCCACCGCGGGATCGAGCGCCGCGGCTGTGCGCTCCGCCTCATCCGCCTCCTGCTCGCGGCCGGAGCGCGCAACGACCCCGACGAGCGCGACCCACGCCGCCGCCGAGCGCGGCTGGCGTCGCACCCATTCGCGCGCCACACGCTCGGCCGCGGCAAGCGAATCGGCCATGATGTACGCCTGGACGAGGTTGTCGAACGCGACACACGCCGAGCACAATGGCTGCGCCGTGATTACCTCGCTCGAGTCCATGTCGATCACGTGTCGCAGGTGCGGCACGGCGCCGAGGAAATCTCCGGCGGCGACGAGCGCGCTGGCGAGCGCGATGTGTCCTTCCGGTTCCATCGGATAGCGTGTCGCGAGCGACTCGGCGATTTCCATCCGGTTCAGGTCGTAGGTCCCCGATGCCCACGCGGTTTCAATGATGAGGCGTTCTCGCTCGCTGGCGCGCGGCGCAAGCCGTTTCGCGCGGATCATGAGGGATGGTCCTTCCGGCGAGCCCAGATCGTACGCACACTGCGCGGCGTAGTACGCGGCCATGGCGAACGACGTGTCCTCGTCTAACGCATCGAGGAAGAGCGACCGCGCCAACCGCGCGTCGCCATGGTCGTAGAGCGCGCGGAGCCCGGCGGTGAAGAACCGGGCGGCGATGGGCGAGCCCGTGGTGACGATCTCGTGCGGCGCGCGCGAGTGCCTAACGGAACCGGGCGCGTCGTCGACCGTGCCGGCGCTGGCGTCGGGCGGCTGCTCGCCGGACCGCACGGCCACTGCACCGTAGGTCGCGCCGGCCGCCAGGAGCAGCGCCGCCGCCGGCGCGAGCCATCTGCGCGCGCGCCTCGCCATCGAGAGTCGGGGCATCGTGTCGGGCGGGGCGCTCGATTCGATGGGCGGCGCCTCGGGCGCCGCTGCTGCTTCCTCGCTCGCGCGAGGAGCCGGCGCGACCAGCGCACGCGCCGGCATCGCGGGCGGTGCATCGGTTACCGTCGCTGAAGCCGTCGTCCGTGCGCGGATCGCCGTGACCAGCGCTTGTGTCTCCGCCGACGGCTCGGCGTCGAACTCGTCGCGCGCGCGCTGGACGAAATCCTCGTACGCGCGCAGTGCCCCGGTCCGATCGCCGAGCCGATCGAGCAGGGCGATGAGGCGACGGTGCGATCGCTCGTCGTCAGGCGCACGCGCAGCGGCCCATCGCGACCACCGTACCGCATCAGTTCCCGACCCTGCTGCCTCGCACCGATCGGCAAGCGCCCATGCGGATTCGATGGCCTGTTGCCGCCGGCTGGCGCGCTGGTGCGCGAGCCACTCGTCGAACTCGTTGGATGCGCCCGTGACAAAGAACCCGTGCAGCAAATCGCCACCGTACAACTCGAGCGCCTCCGCGGCCTCGCCGCGAGCGAGCGCATCATCGAACGCGCGCGCGTCGCACCAGAATTGATCGGAGACGATGCCCAAATCTTCAGCGCCGTGTCCCTGCACCGTGTCCGCGCCGAGCGTCCGCCGCAGAAAGTGCACGGCCTGCCTGAGTGCGCTGCGCGCCCGATCGCCATCCATCTCGGGCCACAACAAGGCGAGGATGGTATCTCGGCGGTGATAGCCGGCAGGCGTCGCGATCGCGAGGTACGCGAGCAGCGCCAGACGCTTGGGCTGACGGAGGATCGAGAGCAGCTCGCGTCCGTCTTCATCGCGCAGATCGAGGCCGCCAAGCGTGCGAAAACGAATCATTAAACCCGGTCCGCTTGGAGCACCTGGCCCTCTCGCGTGATGGGCCGCCGCAAAGCGCAGAGAAAGTGATGGCCGCTTCGCGTCCATAGTACTGGGAACGGTCCTGACTCGGAAGCCGGGCGGCCGGTCAGAAAGCGGTCAGGCGGCTGCCATTCGCGATGTGCGGCGCGCTCATTTACCTTCATCGCAGACCCGTCGGACCATCCGGACTCGCCTTCCGAGAGCAGCAATGACGCTTGACGCATCGACCAACTTGGCCACGGCCGCGGACACCGGTTCGGCCGCGCCGGCTTCTTCGAGTGCGGCGCGCGATAAAGCGCCGTCGCGCGTTTCGCGAGCCGCAGCGTCGTTGCGGGCCTCGGCGATTCTCCGCATCGCCGCGGACATTCGCGAGCTGACGGCAGCCGGCCGATCTATCTGCAATCTCACGGTCGGTGATTTCAACCCGCGCGAGTTTCCGGCGCCGGCGGAGCTCGTGTCCGGGATCCAGGAAGCGCTGCGCGCCGGCGAGACGAACTATCCGCCGTCGAGCGGGTTGCCCGAGCTGCGCGATGCCGTCGCCGCATTTTACGGCAGGCGGCTCGGTCTCGAGCTGAAGGCCGAGAACGTTGTGATCGCGTCCGGTGCGAGACCCGCGATTTACGCGGCGTATCGTACGATCCTCGATCCAGGCGATGTCGTCGTGTATTCCACCCCGTCGTGGAACAACGCCGACTACTGTCAGATCGCCGGCGCGACTCCCCGACCGGTGGTGTGTCCGGTGGGCGATGCGTTCCTGCCCACGCGTGCCGCACTCGAATCGCCCGTGCGCGGCGCCCGGCTGCTCGTGCTCAACTCTCCACTCAATCCGGCGGGCACGGCGTTCGATGTGGACACGCTGCGCGACATTTGCCAGCTCGTGGTCGCCGAGAACGCGACGCGGGGAGCGAACGAGCGTCCGCTGTTCCTGCTCTACGACCAGGTGTACTGGATGCTGACGTTGGGCGACACGCGTCACGTGCATCCGAGCATCGTGTGCCCGGACGTCGAGCCGTACGTGATCACTGTGGACGCGATCTCGAAGGCGTTTGCGGCGACGGGCGTGCGCGTCGGCTGGGCGACGGGCCCCGCGGACGTGATGCGGCACATGGCGGATTTTCTGAGCCACGTCGGCGCCTGGGCTCCGCGCGCGGCGCAGGTCGCCACCGCAGGTTTGTTGGGCGACGACGAATCGATCGACACGTACCACCAGTCGATGCACGCGGCGATCGCCGCGCGACTGGGCGCGATTCACTCGGCGTGCGGTGACATGCGCGCGGCCGGCCTGCCGGTCGGGTCACTGCCTCCGATCGCGACCATCTATGGTAGTGTGCAGCTGGAGTTGGATGGCCGCCTTACGAAAGATGGCCGCCCGCTGCACGGCAGCGAGGATGCCCGCCGATATCTGTTGCAGGAAGCGGGTGTCGCCATCATCCCGTTTCAGGCCTTCGGTGTTCCGAACGACGGCGGATGGTTCCGCTGCTCGATCGGAGCCGTGTCGCTACCGGCGCTGCAGTCGGGTCTTGCGAGGATGCGGGCAGCGATCGAGTAGGCACAAGGTCGCCCGGATTTCACCCCTTCATTGAAGTGCTGCGCAGGCGGATCGGGGCCCCTCACCCCGGATCGGTTGCGGTGTTCGTCCGGCTCACACACAATAACACAATGAGTTTCTTGTGAATTCTCTAATTCACATTGGATCATCACGTTATGTGTTTGGGCTGGCGGATGTCTCTCGATCATGTGGGGTGAACCATGCACAAAATCTCCGGTGCCGATCGGCTCGGTCCTCGGCTCGCTCTCCTCGGC
Source organism: Gemmatimonadota bacterium (assembly GCA_027307005.1). Lineage (GTDB taxonomy): Bacteria > Gemmatimonadota > Gemmatimonadetes > Gemmatimonadales > Gemmatimonadaceae > JADGGM01. The sequence continues at coordinate 105 of DAHUXU010000430.1, read as the reverse complement.
GCCCTGGCTGTGGCCGCTGTCAGTGCGCCGATCGCGTGTGACTCGAGCTCGGCCACCCGGCCTTCTCGGCAGGTCATCGAGTCGGGCAAGGCAATCTTCCGGTTC
>DAHUXU010000401.1 GCA_027307005.1 Gemmatimonadota bacterium | reverse complement strand
CGATCGCGAAGGACGCGTATCCGGTCAACGCCGCTCGTCGCGTTCGCGTCGAGGCGCGACAGCCGGTGTCGATCGGCGAGACCTACGATTTTCTCGTCGCCGAGGCGGATACGGGTCGAGCGGCACTCGAGGTCCGAGCGGCCAACGGACGCCTGCTCTCGCGGCAGGACGTCCTGTTCGGTCCATGAGAGTCGTCGACGGCAAGCCGGCGATCCCAGGCCGCACAACGCACTTCTATCTCAGATGATCTCGCGCCCAGAGCGTTAGGCCGACGAGGAGCTTGGGCGCCGATGCGTCTGTAATGCCATTGCGCACGGCGAGGTCTTGATCGGCCGGCGGGAGAAACGCATCCAGGCATGCGCGATCGACGATGCCGTCGAGCGCATCGCGATGCTGGTCCGCCAGCCGGCGGGCTGCACGCCACCCGGCACCGTTCACGTCGTACAATCTGTAGTACACGCGGCGTTCGACGCGCGGGCCTAGCGATAACGGCGTGCGCAGGCGCGACACTCGCTGCCTAACGTACTCCGCGGCTGCGTAGCGCGCACGCGGCGCCAGCGGCGTCATGTCGTAGTTGTTCCGATCCAACGGCAGTGCGGCCAGCGTCGGGAACCGCTTGATGATGATCGCGTCCTGCGCCCGCCTCTCGGCCAGCGTTTCCACGGGCAGTCCTCCCGCCACGTCGAGGACGCGTGTGTCGATCGACGGCTGCGCGGGCCAGCTGCCGAAGGACAGCAGCCATGGCGTCGCCCCCACGTGCAACCGCTGGCGATGATGCACATCGAAGCACCAGGCGCGCTGCCAGTCGAGGTCCGAGTAGGATTCGTACACCGAGCGTACCTCGCGCTTGGCCGCCTCGACCAGGTCGCGCCCGCCCACCGGCCGCAGCAGTTCGCCTAACTTATCCTCGGCGACGCCCCAGGAATTCAGTCGCTGGAAGAACGCATCGAACGTGAAACGCCGCGCCGCCTTGTCGTAGCCCCACATCAGGTGCGTGCCGCCGATGATCGGATCCATTCCGCAGCCGGTCACGAGACGCGGTGGAAGATCGCTGATGCGCGGGGCAGACGCCCAGTGACTCACGGAGTTGAATCCGGTTGCGCAGTGCAGCCATCGCGCATGCTGCTCGATGAACGTGCCATCGTGCCGGAGCTCGATTGGCAGCACTCGATGCTCGCGCGCCGTCGCGCGCGCCACGGCGACCGCGCACCGCATCTCGATGTCCTTCGGATCGCCAAACGTCACGGCCGTGATGACCGATCCTTGCGCGTGCAGCATCCCCGCCAATTGCCGCGAATCGCGCCCGCCGGACAGCGACTGCGCGCTCGGTTCATTCGGCGGCGCGTGCCGGCGCACGGCATCCGTCAGCGCCTCGTGCAAGAGGTCGGACTGCGCCGAGAACGGCAGGCCGTGGTAGCGCGTGGACACTGGCAGCGTGTACTGCACGCGCTCGCGAGGCATCGCACCCGGCAGCGCGAGCAGGGCGGCGCCCGGCGCGAGCCGCCGCACACCGCGCTGCAATGTGCGTCCGCCGATCGAATAGCCGGTGAGCAGAATACCGGCGAGCCCGTCGGCGTCCAGCGTTGGGCGGAACTGCGGGTGCCATGTGAACAGCTCCGGACTCGACGCAACGAGCACGACGTCGCCCTCGGCCCACCAGTACACCGGAAACATCCCGATGAGATCGGTGACGATGCGGAGTCCTGCTGCCGGCGTGTACACGATGGCCACATGATAGCCGTCGAACGCTGCCGGAATCGCATCGGCCGAGCCCCACGCGGCGCGAACGCGGTCCAGCGAGATGCGCGCCCCCGTCGCATCGATCGCGTCGCCTAACACGAGCGCGGCGCCGGCGGCGTCGCCGCACGCGGCCACCGGCGAGCGCGCGCCGGCCGCCCAGAGCATCGTCATGCATCCGCTCGACACCGTCCCCTGCACGAGTCCCGGCATGAGCGCGATGTCCTGACTCGCGCGCCCGACGAACGCCGTGCGGCGTTCGCCGTTCGGATCGAAGATGACGAGGAAGTTAGCCATGGCCGGGAGACGCCAGGGAGAATGCATGGCGTCACCGAAGGCTGCCAGGCCACGAGGACTGCTTCTTGCCACGGAAGCCTGGACATGACCGGTGAGTGGATCGAGCGGCGCGGCGGGAAGTCGACGGGCTTTCGGTACGAGGATGCGCAGGGGCGCGTGGTCCGCGACCGCAAGCAGCTCGCGCGGATCGATGCGTTGCGGGTGCCGCCCGCCTGGCGCGACGTTCACATTGCCGCCAGTCCGCGCGCCGCGATCCAGGCGTGGGGGTTCGACGTCAAGGGACGCAAGCAGTACCGGTACCACGAGCGCGCGGTCGCGAAGCGGGAGCAGCGGAAGTACCACCGGCTCCGGCGACTGGCGCACGACCTGCCGATGATCCGCGACGCGTTGTACACTCAGTTAGGCAGCGGCCGCGAACTGACGCGCGACCGGGTCGCGGCCGGCGTCGTGCGGCTCATCAGCAAGGGATTCTTCCGGCCGTGCAACGAGCGCTACACGCGCGAGAATAACACGTTCGGCATCACGACGCTCAACAAGCGCCATGTCCAGGTCGACGGGAACGCGATCGCGTTCGCCTTCCGCGGCAAGTCCAACAAGGAGCAGCGTCGCGTGGTGGTCGATCGGGCGTTAGCCACGCTGGTGCGCGCGCTGCTCGAGACGCCGGGCACGCGTCTCTTCCGGTACATCGCCGACGGCGTCTGGCACAACCTCACGCAGCGCGAGGTCAACGACTACGTGCGCCGCCTCACGCCGGCCCGGTACACGGCCAAGGATTTTCGCACCTGGGGCGGCACGCTGCGGACGGCGATGGTGCTCTCGGACCTCGGTCCGGCGGCCAGTGCGCGTGAAGCGAAGAAGAATGTCGTGCTCGCCATCCGCCTCGTGGCGGCCGAACTGGGCAACACGCCGGCCATCTGCCGCTCGAGCTACATCCACCCGATCGTGCTCGCGCGCTACCTGGACCACGGCGACACGATTCTGCCCCGCGCGCGTGGCAAGACGGCGGGCGGCCACTATCCGGAAGAGCGCGCCATGCTTCGGTTTCTCGATCGGCATTTCCCGGAGCGGCGCCGCCGTCCCCGGGTCAAGGCCGCCGGCGCGGCGTCCCGTTAGGCGATGACGGCGCACGACACTCCCGGTGATTCAACGCCAGCTGCACGCGACCAGCGACGAAGCGCAATGGATGGTCGAGTCGTTCGCGCCGCCTCTGAGTTCAGGGAGCAGAAGTTCTGATATTTACGTACATGAAGACACGAACACAGCATGGGCACACCGGACACCGCTCGGATCGCTCGGCTGCTCCACGCCGGGTCCATCGAGCCTGGTGAGGATCAATTCGTTGTTTGTTGAAAAACAACAGAACAGCATGAAGATGCGACGACGCTGCCCAGCAGCCGAGCGATCCGTGCTGTCATCAACGCCCGACCCCGCGTGCCACACGGCCAAAAAACGCGCCGCCATGTCACCTTGCCCCTCGCCAGGTTCACTACAACCGAGCGGTCCGCCTTCTGTCCGGCCTTGTCCGCGTGTTGTCCGCCTGTCACGGTCGGCGCTCGGTCCGCCCTCCGGCTTTGTCCGCCTGTCGATACAACGCCACGAACTTCGCGAGCTCGCCGGACTCGAGATCCGACACGACCCAGTACTCGACGTTGCCCGACCGCCAGTGCACCATGTGATAGCCGCGCGCACTCGTGGTCGCCTCGTCCTCGTTAGACCCCTGCTCCGGCCACGAGTACACGTTGATCAGGTGCTGTCGCCGCCCGTACACCACCACCGCGACGACGCGGCCGTCGACGTAGTCCAGCCGCCCGCCGACCAGCGGGAAGCCGGCCGAATCGAGGGCCGGCACGGCCGGCGACAGGTCGAGCCTGCCGTTGAACCACGGTTTCACATTGTGTTCGTTCGTCGATTGCACATCGGTCAGATGGCCGGGCATGAGCGATCGGATGTGGCTCGCCAGCACCTCATCGGCCACCGTCTGCGCTGTACCGCCGGCGCCGCGCAGCACCGCGTACGTTAGGCCGCTGCTCGCCAGCGCGATCAGCACGCCGGCCGCCACCAGCGGCCACCACCGGCGCGACCGCGCGGTCGGCGAGGACAGCCCCGCCGCCGGCTCCGCGCGCTCGCCGGCGATCGCGCTCGCGATGCGCGCTTTCAACACGTCGGGCGCTCGATAGTGCACCAGATGCTCCTGCGCGAGAGAGGACGCACGCCCGAGCGCCGCGAGCTCGCGCGCGCACTCGGCGCAGCCGGCCAGGTGTTCGCGCACCGCCGCCCGCTCGCCCTCGGGCAGCGCGGCGTCCAGATACGCGTCGACGAGGGCCCGGCACTCAGCGCATTGCATCAGCTCGCCTCCTTGCCCGTCAGGCCTAACTTCTCCGCCAGCCGGCGCCGCGCGCGCGACAGCCGCGACATCACCGTGCCCGCCGGCACGCCGACGACGTCGCCGATCTCGGCGTACGACAGACCCTGCACCTCGCGCAGCACCAGCACCTCGCGAAACTCCACCGGCATCTCGGCGAGCGCCTGCGCGACGAACGCACGATCGGACTGCGCGATCGCCGCCGCGTCCGTGCGATCGCTGTCGCGGACGATCGCGAGGTGCTGCTCGCCGAACGGAACGGTGGCCCGATCCACCGCCCGCCCCGCACGCAGCGTGTGACAGCAGTTGCGCACGATCGACAGCAACCAGGCGCGCGCGTTGTCGCCGCGAAAGCCCGCGAAGTGCCGGAACGCCCGCAATGCCGCATCCTGGACGGCGTCCTGCGCGTCGTGTTCGTCGCCTAACAAGTGGCGGGCGAGCGTATACGCGTCGTCCAGGTGCGGCAGAATGCGCGCCTCGAAACCGTCGGCGGTCCGTTGGGCCATTGCTCCGGTGCGACCCTCCGCTACTTGACCACGATCGTACCCTGCATCATGGGATGCAGCGAGCAGAAGTACTTGTACGTGCCGGGCCGGTCGAGCGTCGCGCTGAAGCGCTGACCCGTATCCAGGACCGGCGACTGCGTGAACCGCCGCTCGACGTTCACGATCAGATGCGGCACGTCATCGTTGTTGATCCACGTGACCGTCGTGCCGCGCGGCACCGAGAGGGCGGCCGGCGAGAACTGGAAGTTGTCGATGCCGATCTGGCCGGGCCCGAGCACCAGCGCGCGCCGCGTCGCGGGCCGCTGCGCCGCATCCTGCGCCGCGGCGTCGAACGCCGGCGGCTTCCCCGACAGCGTCGCGTCCACGATCGCCAGATGCGACCGGCCCGGAACGAACGTCACATCCGCGATGCCCAACACGCTCGTTAGGCGACCGGCGTCGACCGTCATCGGGCCGGGCGCCGGCGCGGTGCCGGGCGCCGGCTGCGGGAACGCGGTCGACATCGCCGTGTGAAACGCCATGTTGCCTTCGACCTTTTGCACGATCTGGTGAATGTGGCCGTTGAGCACCGTCACCGATCCGAATCGCTTGAGCAGTCCGAGCGCCTGCTCCGAATCGTCGGTGCCCCATCCCCACTGCGGATACACTGTCCACAACGGAATATGCGCAAACACGACGATCGGTGTGCTGCTCGACAGCCCGGACACGTCCCTCTTGAGCCACGCCAACTGCTCGGCGCCGAGCGTTCCCAAGCCGCCCGCTTTGAGATTCAAGACGTTGACCAGACCGATGAAGTGGACGCCCGTATGATCGAAGCTGTACCATCCACCGCCCTTCGTCCCTTTACCATAGCGCGCGAGATACGACGCGCCGTTGTCGGTGGCGACGTCGTGTTCGCCGGGCACGTAAAATACGCGGTCGCTCTTGAGGCCGCCCAGGACCTGGTGCGCGGTATCGAATTCGTCGGGTTTGGCGAGCTGCGTGATGTCGCCCGTGTGGAGGACCAGCGCCGGCGTTTGCGGCAGCGCGTTGACGCGCGCGACGGCCTGCTGCAGCGTTGCCGTGACGTCCATGTTTGCCTGCTTGCTGAACCCGATGTGGCTGTCGCTGATCTGCGCGAAGAAAATACTCGCGCGTTCGCCTTCCGTTAGGAACTGGATCCGGCTGGCGAGGAAGGACTTGGGAACGCCGCCGGCCATGGCCCAGACGGTGGCCGTTCCCGCCCAGGCCATGCAGCGGAGGAAGCCGCGTCGATCGATGCCGTCGTCTGTCTCCGATGTGGTGATGTAGTTGCCGCCCGTCGGGCGATCGTGCGCGTCGTGATCGTGTTCATGACTCATCGGCCCGTCTCCGGTAGAAAGCATGGAGGTCGTTGTCCTCCATCCAGACCGGAGCACTCAGGCATTTATTCCCGACGTGCCGAGCTCGGTTATCCGGCAAGAAGTCAGGGGAACGTCTGTTCCTACTATAGTACTGTGACGATGACGGCCCGCGTCACCGCTCCTCTACCCTCGCCTAACCCGCCTTACCGTCGTCGCCGATGTCCATGAAGGCCACCTCGCCGGTGCCGATAAGCCGCGACGGTGCGCTCATGATCGGCTCGATGAGTTGTTCGACCACGGGTCCGATCGCCTCTCGGGCCGCACGCATGTCATCCGCCTTCTCCCACAACGTCACCGTGATGTAGCGGTCGTTGCCGATGTGGGTGACGACGGTGCCACGGTAGCCGGGCTGCGCACTGTGTGCGTCCTGAAACGCCTTGAACTCCGGCCGATCGCCAAGCGTCGTGTGTGAGGGATAGGTTGTTTCGCGAACGACAGCGTACATGCAGCTCCTCCTGACGCATCACGCCCACCGCGGTGCACGGCGGGACCAGTGTGACCTCGATGAGCAAGGCGCATGCCTCACGTCTCACGGTCGACGCGCTACCGGTCAGGCGTGGACTCGGCCATACGCGGATGGCGCCGTAACGTCCCGAAGGCGTGCCGCGTCGCGCGTCCCTCCCCTTCCGCATGATACGCCTGGTGTATATATTCTGTACTTATTTTATGTATCAAGCCTGAGGCGTTTATGGCCGCTCGCAAGAAGCGTGGAACGACATCCGGAGCTGGACGCGCTCGCACGAAGCGATACCCCGCCACGGCCGCGGAGGAAACGGCACGCGTCAAGGAGGCCGCAGTCATGGTGCGCCGCAAGAATTTCGACCTCGATCAGCACCGTCTCGATCAGTTGCGCATCGCCCTCGGCGCGAAAACCGAACGCGACGCAATCGCAAGCGCCATGGACATCGCCTTGGACGTGTTGGCCCTCGAGCGCGAGATGCGAGCCGGCGCTGACGCGATGTTCGGCCGCGGCGGCTTTCAGCACGTGTTCGACGAGCCCGACGCGCTCGACTTCTCCGGCTTTTATATCGGTCGCGAGCGCACCCAGCGACGCTGAGCATCGCGGCTCCATTGCGCTGACCAAGCCCACGCGTCACACGTGTACCTTCTCGACACCAACCTGTACATCCGGGCGTTGAACGAGCCCGCGTTCGGACTGGCGCTCGCTGACTTTCAGCAGCGACAACTCAAGTGCCTGTGGCTGAGCGCCATCGTAGTGTACGAGGTGGCAGTCGGTGCACGCGACGCCGAGCACGCCGCTGCCTGGGAACGTTGGCTCGTGCGACCGTTTCGAACGCGTGAGCGCGTGCTCGTGCCCGGCGAGTCGACGTGGCGCATCACCGCGGACGCGCGCCGACGATTGCGGAGCGGAAGGCGATACGAGGCGAGCCTTGCCACAGCCTCGTTTCAGAACGATCTCCTGATCGCGGCAACTTGCCGCGAACGTGGCGCAACGCTCATCACGGCAAACGCGCGCGATTTCGCGATCATCAAGCGCGTCATTCCGTTGCGTTTCGTCACCGCGCTTCCGGCGTAAGGCGAGCCCGGCGAGGACTGGCGGCATAGCCGATGCCCGCCGCGATGATCGCGGCGATACCGCCGAGGATGAGCGGCGCGCGTCCGCCTAACAGGTCGGCCAACCACCCGAGCAGCGGACCGCCCACGGCCGTCGGCCCGATGATCAGCACGGCCTGCAACGCCAACACCCGTCCGTGCATGTCCTGGCGCGACTCCATCTGGACGATGGTCGTCGTCGCCGTCATGTAGGCGATGCTCGCCATGCCCACCGGAAAGATCAGCACCATCGCCAGCCACGACGACGACGTCGCGGCGAGCGCAAGGATGGTCACGCCCAACGCTGCCGCGCCCAACACGAGATCCCGGAGCCGCACGAATCCGCGGTGCGCGACGACCAACGAGCAGACCACCGCGCCGACGCTGAACACGGAATAGAGCAGCGTGTACGTCTCGTCCGACCCATGCAGCACGCGCGTCACGAAGATCGGCAGCGTGACGCTGAAGTTGTAGGACAGCGTCCCGATCACGGCGAGCATCGCGAAGCTGATCCACAAGATCGGCGTGTCGAACACGTAGCGCAGACCCTCGCGTACGGCGCCCTTCCCGCCCCGCCCGCGCGGCGTGCGGTACAACTCGTCCTCTCGCATCTTCACCAGACACACGAGCACCGCAATGTACGACGCCGCATCCACGGTGAAGCACCAGCCGTAGCCCATCGTCACGATCAGCAGGCCGGCCAGCGCCGGCCCGAAGATCCGCGACCCGTTGACGACGGTGCTGTAGA
>DAHUXU010000377.1 GCA_027307005.1 Gemmatimonadota bacterium | reverse complement strand
CCATCGTCGGTCGTGAATGGTAAATTCAGGTGCTGGCTTCACTCATACAGGGGCTCATGGCTACTCAAACACGTGCCGAGCGACGCGGCGCCGCGGCGCTCACCCGCGATCAGCTGATTGCGGCGTACCGGACCATGTATCTGTCGCGACGGCTGGACGACAAAGAGATCCAGCTCAAGGGACAAAACAAGATCTTCTTTCAGATCTCCGGCGCCGGTCACGAAGCGGTGTTGACGGCCGCCGGCATGGCGCTGCGGCCCGGGCACGACTGGTTCTTCCCGTACTACCGCGACCGCGCCCTGTGTCTCCAGTTAGGCATGACGCCGGCCGAGATGTTGTACGAGGCGGTGGGCGCCGCGCGCGACCCCAATTCCGGCGGCCGGCAGATGCCGAGCCACTGGGGCAGCAAGCGCCTCAACATCGTATCGTCATCGTCGCCCACCGGCACGCAGTTTCTGCACGCCACCGGATGCGCCGAAGCGTCGCTCCGCGCATCGCTGCTCTCGATCACCGGAGGCTTCGAGTCCGATGAAGTCACGTACGTGTCGGCGGGCGATGGCACGACCAGCGAAGGCGAGTTCTGGGAATCGCTCAATACCTCCTGCAACCTCGGCCTTCCCGTCGTTTATCTCATCGAAGACAACGGCTACGCCATCTCGGTGCCGGTCGAGGTCAATACGCCGGGCGGCAACATCTCGAAGCTGCTCGCGGCGATGCCGGGGCTGTTCATCGAGGAGGTGGACGGCTGCGATGTGGTGGCCAGCTACGCGGCGATGAGCAAGGCCGTCGCGTACGCGCGCGCACGCCGCGGGCCGGCGTTGGTGCACGCGCACGTGATCCGGCCGTACTCGCACTCGTTGTCCGATCAGGAAACGATGTACCGGCCGCCCGAGGAGCGCGAAGCGGACGCAGCGCGCGATCCGTTAGTCACTTTCCCGAAGTGGCTCGTGGCCGAAGGCCACATCAGCGACAAGGACCTCGAGGCGCTCAAAGCCGAGGTCGACGCGGAGATTCTCGCGGCGACGGATGACGCGCTCGCCCAGCCGCAGCCGGCGGCCGACACGGTGCTCTACGCGGTGTACTCCCCCGACGTCGACCCGACGAGCGAACAGTTCGACACCGAGGACGATCCCAAGTTTTCGGGCGAGCCGACGACGATGGTCGATCTGCTCAACGCGTGCATGAAAGATGAAATGCACCGCGACGGGAACATTCTCGTGTTCGGCGAGGACGTGGCCGACGCGTCGCGCTCGCAGTACCTCGGCAAGGTGAAAGGCAAGGGCGGCGTGTTCAAGGTGACGTGGGGCTTGCAGAAGGAATTCGGCGGCGACCGCGTCTACAATTCTCCGTTAGCCGAAGCGAACATCGCCGGCCGCGCGGTTGGATTGGCGGTGCGCGGATTCAAGCCGGTGGTCGAGATTCAATTCTTCGACTACATCTGGCCCGCGTACATGCAGATTCGCAACGAACTCGCGACCATGCGCTGGCGTTCGAACAATGAATTCAGCGCGCCGGCCGTGGTGCGCGTGACGTACGGCGGCTACATCCGCGGCGCGATCTATCACTCGCAGACGGGGGCGTCGCTGTTCACGCATTGTCCGGGGTTGCGCGTCGTCTGCCCGGCCACCGCGCTCGATGCGAACGGACTGTTGCGCACCGCGATTCGCTGCGACGATCCGGTGATTTTCCTCGAGCACAAGCACCTCTATCGCCAGACGTACAACAAGGGCCGCAATCCCGGGCCGAACTTCATGATTCCGTTCGGGAAGGCGAAAATTCTGCGCGAGGGCGCGGGCATCACGTTGGTGACGTACGGCGCGACGGTGCAGCGCGCGCTGGTGGCGGCGAACAAAGTGGCGGAGGACGGCATCGACGTCGGGGTGATCGATTTGCGCACGCTGTCGCCGTGGGATCGCGATGCGGTGATGACGTCGGTGCGCAAGACATCGCGTGTGATCGTGGCCTACGAGGATTCGCTCTCGTGGGGCTACGGCGCGGAGATCGCGGCCGCGATCGCGGACGAGTGCTTTGCGTGGCTCGACGCGCCGGTGAAGCGCGTGGCGTCCACCGACACGTTCGTCGGCTATGCGCCGTCGCTCGAGGATGCGATCCTGCCGCAGACTGACGATTTCGTCCGCGCCTACCGGGAGCTCGCGGCGTTCTGACTGCCGGCGGTGGTCCGTTAGGCGGCACGAGGCCCGCGTCCGCGCGGGCTTCGTTGCATCCGGCCGATAATTCGGCTAACTGGCTGGTGTAGCGGCGGCGGCGAGTGCCGAGGGCGGCGCGGCGCAGCACCCACACGACCGCGCCGATCGTGGGAGAAATCCCACGGCAATGAACAGCGGGGTCAGGATGGCGTCGAGGGAGTCGAGCGACACGGGAGGCGGCGGGTATTCGGTTAGGCAGGAGCCGGCGCGGGGTGTCGGGCGCCGGCGCGGCAGACCCACCACGATAGATCACGATCGCGACGGAATCAACGCCTTTTAGGCGCTCTCGTCGATCGTTGGGCCTTGCGCTCGGCGATGCGGGTCGTGACTAACTTCCGCACCAGCGCATCCGGGAGCGGGTGCGACGGCGGAAAGCGCACCGCGCCTTTCGTCGTGTCATGGCGTTCCAGCTCGCGGGCATGGACCGCCAGCGGATGCGCGCCGATATGGAGCGCGCAGTGCTTCGCCGCAGCGGCGAACGACAGGAGCATGCGGCCATCGAGCCGATAGGCGGGCATGTCGTAGCTGATGCACTCGTCGGCATCGGGCGCGGCGGAGCGGATGACGGTGCGTAACCGCTCGAGCGCGGCTCGCTGCTCGGCCGTCAGGCGCGAGAGATACGCATCGATCGTCGTGGGTTTCGGTGTCACGCAGCCTCCCGGATTTGGCGCCGCGCGACCGGCGGCGGCAGTCCGTTAGGCTCGTTCGGCGGCTCGCCGCGCTCCGCGGATTATCCCATCGGTGGAGTCTGCGCCGGGAGCCCTGCCTGCGCCAGCCCCGACCTCGCACCGCAGGGCGCTCTTGCGAGCGCCAGAGGCAATCGCGGTCGCGCGCATCACCCCACCATCGCGATGTGCGACGACTACGACACCGCTCGCCGCACCGGCCGCGCCGAGCTAAGTTGGAGGTCGGCGCCGGCCTGGTGAGCCCGGCCCGCCCACGTTCAGCTCGCACCGGATTCAAGGAGCCTCGCATGAAGTCGATGATGGCCGCGTTCGCAGTCGTGTTCGCCGCGGCGCCCGCGCTGCTCGGCCAGACGCCCGTGAACACGTCGTTAGGCGACGTGCAGGGACCGCACCCGTTCAACGTGCGCGACCTCGTGATGATGGACCGCGTGAGCGACCCGCAGCTCTCACCCGACGGACGCTGGGCCGCGTTCACCGTACGCCGCACCGACTACGCCGCCAACCGCGGCATCACGGCGATCTACGTGCTCGATCTCGACGGCACGGCCGCGCCGGTGCAGGTGGTCGACAAGGCCGCGCAGCCGCGTTGGGCGCCCGATGGACATCACCTCTACTACATGGCCGCGGCCGACGGCGTCGAGCAGCTGTGGCGCGTGGATCTGGGCGGCGCCACCGGTCTCGACCCCGCGGGGCACGCCGCCCCGACGCAGGTGAGCCGCACGCCGCTCGACCTCAACACGTTCAAGCTGTCGCCCGATGGCTCGCACGTGCTACTGTCGTATGAAGTCGACACCGACTGCCCGACGCTCACGTGCACCGCCCAACGCATCGCGGCGCGCGCGGCCGACAAGGCGAGCGGCACGACCTATGACCGCCTGTTCGTTAGGCACTGGGACGCGTGGGCCACGGGCCGCCGCAACCAGCTGTACATCGCGGCCATCGACGCATCCGGCCAGATTCCCGCCGAGCCGACGCTGTTGAGCAAGGGCATCGACGGCGACGTGCCGAGCGAGCCGTTCGGCGACGAGAGCGAATTCTCCTTCTCGCCCGATGGCAAGACGGTGTATTTCGGGGTTCGCATCGCCGGGACCACCGAGCCGTGGTCCACCAACTTCGACGTGTACCGGGTGCCCGCCGACGGCTCCTCGCCGCCTAACGACCTGACCTCGGCGAACAAAGCCTGGGACGCGTATCCGGTTCCGGCGCCCGACGGCAAGACACTTTACTACCTCTCGATGAAAACGCCGGGCTTCGAGTCGGACCGCTTCCGCATCATGGCCATGGACCTGTCCACCGGCCAGTCGCGCGAAATCGATCCGAGCTGGGACCGGTCCGCCGGCAGCCTCACCATCTCGCTCGATGGCAAGACGCTCTATGCAAGCGTGGATGACAACGGCGAGCACCCCATCTTCGCGATCGATGCCGCCACCGGCAAGGCGACGCGCATCGTGGGCGATGGGACCGTCAGCGGATACTCACTCGCTCACGGCCGGATTCTTTTCGCGCGCGATGATCTGAAACACCCATCTGACCTGTACACGATCGACGCCGCCGCAATAAGCGCGCGCGCCCAACAGGTCACGCATTTCAACGCCGACGCGCTCGCGAACGCCAAGGAAGGCGACTGGGAATTCTTCACCTTCAAGGGATGGACCGGCGAACTCGTGCAGGGCTACGTCGTGAAACCCGTGGGATACGAGCCGGGCAAGACGTACCCGGTTGCCTTCCTCATCCACGGCGGCCCGCAGGGCGCATGGGACAACGGTTGGAGCTATCGCTGGAATCCGCAGACGTACGCGGGCCAGGGCTTCGCCGTGGTGGCGATCAACTTTCACGGTTCCACCGGCTACGGCCAGGCCTTCACCAACTCCATTTCCGGCGACTGGGGCGGCAAGCCCCTCGAGGACCTCAAGCTCGGCTGGGCGGCAACGTTAGGCAAATACCCGTTTCTCGATGGGCGCCGAGCGTGTGCGTTAGGCGCGAGCTACGGCGGGTACATGACGTACTGGATGGCCGGCGTCTGGAATGGCCCCTGGAAGTGTCTCGTCGACCACGATGGCGTGTTCGACACACGCGCCATGTACTACGACACCGATGAATTGTGGTTCGAGGAGCGCGAGAACGGCGGCACGCAGTACGAGCACCCCGAGAACTACGAGAAGTTCAACCCGCTCGACCACGTGGCGCAGTGGCGCGTGCCGATGCTGATTGTGCACAGCAATCAGGATTTCCGCATCCCGATCAACCAGGGCATGGGCGCGTTCACCGCGTTGCAACGCCGGGGTATTCCGAGCGAGTTTCTCACCTTCCCGGACGAGGATCACTGGGTGCTCAAGCCGCACAACAGCGTCCAGTGGCACGACGCCGTCAACGCCTGGCTCGCCAAGTGGACCGCGAAGGACGCCGGTCGCACCGCGTCGCGGTGACCGGCTCCGTTAGGCAATGATCGGGGCCGCCCGGGCAGCGCGTCGCCGGGGGCCGAGCATGCAGTCGCGCGACCTAGAACAATCCGGGCAGGGCGCCCCAGGTGGTGTCGCGATATTCGTTGTAGGATGGTCCGAAATGCGTCGCCAGGTGCCGCTCCTCGAGCCGCACTTTGCGCCAGTACGAGACGGTGATGAGGGCGAGCCCGACGAGCGCGTGCACCTCGCCCGAGATGATCGCCGTACAGGCGTACATGCCTAACAAAGCAGTGTAGATGGGGTGCCGGAGCGCGCGATACGGGCCGGCCCGCACGAGCTCCTGACCCTGCGTGGCGGCAATGGCGCCGCTCCAGTGGCGGCCCAGACTGCGGCGCGCCCAGACGCCGAGCGACACGAACACCACCTGCACCGCCAGGGCGATGGCGCCGATGACGACGGCGGATGGAAGAAAGCGTGTGCGCAGGCCGGGGATGCTCAGGAACAGCATCAACTGTCCGATCGACACGAGCGTGAGGTGGACCCATCGCGACGCGTGCGATTCACGCCGCTCGACGGGCGCCGCACTCGC
>DAHUXU010000373.1 GCA_027307005.1 Gemmatimonadota bacterium | reverse complement strand
CAATTCGCCATGAGTTGGCGGTGCGCAGCAGATGCCGTCGCGGTGTCGCCCGCCGCCCGGCTCGCTCGTGAGAGATCCATCAACGTCAGTGAACGCCCCGGCGTCCGCGCAAGCGCAAGCTCCAACTCGTGTCGCGCCTCGACAGCACGCCCTAACGACAACAGCGTTTCGCCCAGCAGCTCGTGCGACGGCTTCGGCACTTCGGGCGGCCCAAACATGAACGGGATGGCATCTTCCGCCGCGGCCGCACGGCGCAGCAGCGCGATCGCACGATCGTTGCTTCCGCGGCACAAGAGCATGAGCGCGCGGAGCTCGTCCTCGCCTACGGCCATCGCATCACCCATCTCGGGCATCCGCTTCCCCATAGGGCTGCCGCTCAACGTCGCCCGCGATTCGTGGATCCGGCCGATCAACGACGCGGCTGTACTGGTGTCGCCCCGACGAAGCGCATCGAACGCCGATGCGAAGTCGAGCGTGGACTGAAGGTACGCACCAAAAACTCCTGACGCACGGCGGGTATTCGCTACACTATTGATGATCTCGCGGTCGGGTTGCTCGACGTCGATGATGTAGCGCAAGCGCATCTGCGCATACCCTATCGCCATGCCAGACGAGGCGGTGCTCCCCGCACGACACGCGTCCATCATTCTGCGCGCGTCGGCGAGGCGCCCCTGCTGCAGGTATGCGTACTGAAGCCACAAAGCGTAATGCCCGCAGTTCGGAGCAGTGGCCGACGCAGCGCCTCGCCCGACATCGTCGTTAGTACGGATTGCCACCTCGTTCGCCGCGACGACGTCGTCCCACATCCCGAGCGCGACGAAGATGTGCGACGTCATGTGCTGCGCGTGCGGTGCATTTGGCGCGACTTTCGAGTACCTGCGCGCCGCTTCGAGTGCCAGCCGCGCGTGCGCCGGATCATCGTAGGCGTGGATCGCGTAATGCAGAGCGCCCGGGTGCTGCGGATGCTCGCGCATGACCTTCATCGCGATCGACCCGGCGCGCAGATACGTCGAATCGGTTCGCGGAAAGAGCGAGAGCAGCGACAACGCATAAAAGAGCTGCGCGTCGACGTCGTCGGGATATTTCTTGGCCAGTTGCTCGGCGGCACGCGCGTACGCGCTGTCGCGCGCGGCCTTCGTCCCCGCACTGAAGTACAAGACGTCGAGGGTGCGCAGGTAGTCCTTCTCGCGCTCAGTCGGCGCTTTCGCCAACCGCTCGGCTGCAGTGGCGCCGAGCCGCGCGAGCACGGCGCGAGCGGCGACGGAGTCCTGCTCGCGCCAGACGCCATGGTTGTACGTCATCGCCTCGCCCCAGTATGCCATGGCGAATCGCGGATCGAGCTTCTGCGCTGCCCGAAACGCGGCGGCCGCTTCGGGATATTGGAAGTTGTGCAGCAGCGCCAGGCCACGGAGAAACACCGGCTGGGCGGCGCGAGCGCCCGAGTTCGCGAACGATACGATGCCGAATTGACCGCTGGCGGGACGCGAACTGCCGCCGACAGCAAATGCGACGACAACAGTGAACCGGAGCGCCCGCGTGTTCATGGCCTCAACGACCCACGCGCGGCGAATGGATCGCGCACTTCGGCTGAGAGGGTTCAACAACCGAATAGCAGCAGGCCGGGCATTCGTGCGCAATGGTCGTAGCATGAGGACGCTCAAGGTAGACCGTTGAGTCCGCTGGCGAGCGCGACCCGATGGGACCGACGTCGTTTCGCGGCGTGAGTCTACGTCAAGGGCGTCACTTGAGCGTTTGCTGGATGTTACTCGCTTGGCCGCACCTTCGAGAAATCCCTGACTTCCTTCTCCATTCGATCGGGCGACACGGCGCCTTCGAGGATGAGGACGCGATCTGGCCGCACACCGACATAGGTGCGGCAACAGCAATGCTGAAGGCAATCATTGAGGATCGGAATGAAATCATTGGCCTAACGACGCACACGCGAAGATGCCACCACGAGCGAGACCACTGCTTACGACCTGCGGCGCACCTATGCGAACTGGCTCGAATCAGCCGGCGTTCCTCGGACGCGCCGTCGACTCTACCTCGGACACGGTGCGCGAGCGCGACGATGCAGAGCGCTTGGCGGGGCTATCGAAGTCCCGCCACAAGTCCCACCACACGCGTCCAGGAAAAGCAAAGGCGCCACGACATGAATCGTGACGCCCCTTGCAATTGCCCCTCCTGGGCTCGAACCAGGACTCTCCTGATCCAGAGGGGCCCCGTTAGCACGCCAAACTCCGGCAAGTTGCCGCCAAATCGCGAGGCCGTGACGTCCGCTGCCGGTGCTCCACGCCAAGAATGTCGGAGAATGCCTGCCATTTCCGACCCGCCGAGCGACTCGCACTGTGGTCGTTCTGCTTTCGCTCCGTGTCGAGCTGGGTTCGTCGTTACGTCGCCACCAGGCAGTGCGGCCAGACCTCGTTGTTCGTTGATGCGCCGTCGCCGATTCCGCGTCTGTGGTTAGGCGCTGCTCCATTCTGGTCCGGCACGCGCTCGTTCTCGGTTGGGAACGGCTTGGGCGGATACGGTCCGGCGAGCTTGGCATACGCGCTCGCCCAGAAGTCCGGCGGACCTTCGCTCTCCATCACGCGGTTGTGCACCGGCTTGACGGCGCGCTTGAGGTAGGCCGCTATGGCCCAGAGATCGGCATCGTCCATGTGTCGCCAATCGGGCCACGGCATCGGCGGCGCAAGGTACCGCGGATGCGCCGGGAAATTTCCCTGCCCGGGTGTCATCGACGTGATGTCGACATCCGGCGTGGCCTCGGGGCGCAGACCGTAGCGAAGCGCGTTGAAAATCTGGCGCTCGGTGAATCGTCCGAGCCCGGTCTCGTTGTCGGGCGTGAGGTTGCGCGGATACGTCTTGAAACACGGCTTGGCGTCGGGATGGACCACGTTGCACGCGCCGACCGCGAACACCTGGTCGTCGGTCATCTTTCCGGCCAGCCATCCCGCCGAGGACGGATCATCCAGGCCGCCGTGGCAGCCGCCGCAGCCGTGTGACAACACGCCTTGACGGCCGCGCGCTATCAGAGCCATCGCGGACGTGTCGGGCGGTGTGGGAACTGCCACCCGACCGGACTTGGCGGTGCGTGCACCAATGAGAACTGCCGCCGCGAACAGCGGCACCGATGCAAGGATCCAGCGGGACGAGATGCGCGAGCGCGTCATGGCGGCCTCCCCTAGTCGAGTTCGAGAACC
>DAHUXU010000365.1 GCA_027307005.1 Gemmatimonadota bacterium | reverse complement strand
GCGCCCGCGCTCGAATTGCGCCGCGTTGGTCAGCGCGTGTCCGCGCTCGTCGGTCGCCAGCGCGTAGCCCCTGCCTAACGTAGCCAGGGGGCTCAATGCATCGAGCCGGCCGGCCGCGACCTCGAGCCGGGAGCGCCGTCGCACGGTTAGCCGCTCGAGCGCGCCGCGCATGTCGCGCGCCGTTTCCGCGAAGTGCCGGCGCGCGCGCATGGCGCGCCGCTCGAGCGACACGCGCAGCTCCGCGGTTCGCCTGGCGACGAGCGCCCGGACATCGGCCAGCACCGGCACCGCCGCTTCGGCCGCCGCCGACGGCGTCGCCGCGCGCAGATCGGCGACGAGGTCGCACAGCGAGGTGTCGATTTCGTGACCGACCGCCGAAATGGTCGGTATCGGGCAGGCCGCGAGCGTGCGCGCCACGCGTTCGTCGTTGAACGCCCACAGATCCTCGCGCGAGCCTCCGCCGCGGCCGACGATCACCGTGTCGACGTCGCGCCATCGTCCCACGCGGCGAATGGCGGCCACCAGCTCGCGCGCCGCGCCGTCGCCCTGCACGCTGGCCGGCACCACCACGATCTCCACGATCGGGCACCTCCGCCTAACGACGGAAATGATGTCGTGCAGCGCCGCGCCATCCGGGCTGGTCACCACTGCGATGCGCCGGGGATGCGGCGTGACGCGGCGCTTGCGCCGCGGGTCGAGGAGCCCTTCCGCCGTCAGTCGTTTGATCGATTGCTCGAGCGCCTTGCGCCACAATCCGTCGCCCGATGCCTCGAGCGACGTCACCATGAGCTGCATTTCGCCCTGCGGCGCGTACACCGACATGCGGCCGTACGCGCTCACTTGCATCCCGTCATCTGGCGGCGCCGGCACCCGGCGCGTATCAGTTGCCCACATCACGCAGCGCATGCGCGCCGTGGCGTCGCGGAGCGAAAAGTACCAGTGCCCGCTGCGATTCTGCGTGAAGTTGGCCACCTCGCCGCGCACCCAGAGCGGCGGAAACGCGCCCTCGACGATGTCCTTGGCCGCGCGCGTGAGCTCCGTCACCGAGAACGCGCTCTCGATCGACGCGCCGCGATACGCGTTAGGCGCCGGCTCGCGCCCGCGAGCCGGGGGGCGCGGACGGGGCGGCGCGTCCGGCGCGTCGAACAGGTCGGGCGCGTCCGGCGGCCCGGAGCGCCGCGGACCGGGCCTGGTCACGCCGACCGCTCCGCGGCGCGCACCGTATTGCGCAGCAGCAGCGCGATGGTCATGGGTCCGACACCGCCCGGCACCGGTGTGATGAGCGAGGCAACCTCGCGCGCACTCTCGAAGTCCACGTCGCCGACCAGCCGGTATCCGCTCTTCGTCGACGAGTCCGCGATGCGATTGATGCCCACATCGATCACCACGGCGCCAGGCCGGATCATGTCCCCCGTGACCATGCGCGGCCGACCCGCGGCGACGATGAGGATGTCGGCGCGCCGCGTGTGCGCCGCGAGATCGCGCGTCGCGCTGTGGCACACGGTGACCGTCGCGTTCGCGCCGGCCGCGTTCTGCACCATGAGCGCCATCATCGGCTTGCCGACGATGTTGCTCCGCCCAACGATCACACACTCGGCGCCGCGCGTCTCGACGCCGCTCCGCACCAGCAGCTCCTGCACGCCCGCCGGCGTGCACGGCACGAACCCAT
>DAHUXU010000363.1 GCA_027307005.1 Gemmatimonadota bacterium | reverse complement strand
CGGAACGCAAGCACAGTTGCCTGCAAGCCCGCGAGCTCCGGAGCAGCCGGTGTCAGCGCGAATGTGATCGTCTCGGCAACCGGTACGTACGCGCAGTTCGTTCCCTTCAACCTCGTGAAGGACACGGTCAAGCAGATATGGTCGTTCGATGCGTTCCTTCACAATCTGCTGCAACAGTCGATTGGAACGCTGAATGGAGTCGCCGCCGGGGGAGAACATTCCCAAGATGGTAGCCTCGGCTACTACTATCTGAAGGTCCCCGACGACGGCTCCGGAAGCGGGGTACGTGCGGCGATCCTGTCACTGATACCTCTGCGGCAGGTGCAAATCGCCTCCTACGAAGGTTACCTGGACCCACTCTATCTGCGCCCAAATGATCGGAGGTGACTACAAGGTTTGGAAACTGAGCCCTGACAGCGCCGATCCAGCAAAAAAGAACCGGAGCCCTCTCTAGCTTGTCAACGGTTGCTGCCGAACCATGGCGCAATAGCGGGGAGTAGCAGCACATCCATCGCATCGTGGACGATGGGTTCCATGCAATCACCGACCTTGACTTACTGCTGCGCAATTTCGGCATCGAAAGTCTAACGCGGATCAGCTCTCATAGTGTGACGCGGGCCTTCGTCTAACTTTGTGCGACGCGTCAGCGAAGAGCGTCCTGAGCTGCTATTCGGTTGACGGCCACGACGACGCGCTCGGGGTCGAGCTCTTTCATGCAGCGCCAGTGTCCCAGCGGGCAGACGCGCGGTCCATGATGGTGGCACGGCCGGCACGCGAGCGTCTCGATGCCCAGCGTCATCGAGTGCGGAGCGAGTGGGCCGAATCCGAACTCCGGAACAGTGGGGCCGAAGACAGTTACAGTCGGCGTACCGACAGCCGAAGCGAGGTGCTGTGGCAGCGAGTCGTTGGTCACGAGTGCGACAGCGCGTCGAATGAGCTCGGCCGATGCCAGCAAGCCGAGTCGCCCCGTCGCGTTGATGGCATCGGCGCCGGCGACATCGACGAGCGCGCGTGCGACATCGGCGTCTTCAGGCCCGCCGACGATCGCCACGCGGAAGCGCGGCGCGAGGCGCTGGGTGAGCTCTCGATAGTAGGGCCATCGCTTGGTGCCCCAGATGCTGCCCGGCGCGAGTGCAATGATCGCGCGATCCGACGGATGCTCGGCGAGCAAGGCACTCACGGTGCGGCGGTCGTCGTCACCAGGGTAGAGGCGCGGGACGATGGACGCCGGATTGCGTGCCGACGCGGGGCGACCATCGGCCAACGAGAGTAGGCGCGCGGCGTGGTGCTCGCTCGTTCGCCGCGGCACCCGTTTGGTGTAGAGCAGGCGGCCGGGGGCGTCATCGAAGCCTGTGCGCGACGGGACGCGTGCGAGCGCGGCGAGCGCGGCGCTGCGAAGCGAGCCCTGCGCGAGATAGGCGTGCGCATCGCGCGGGTGTTCATCGCGCTCGCGCCACGCGGCGCGGATGCGGGCCGCGGTTCTCGCGAGGCCGGCCGGGCCGCGGTCGGCGCCCGTCTTGTCGAAGACGACGATCTGCCTAACGGACGGGTCGTGCGCCAGCAGCGGCGCCGACGCGCGCGTGGCA
>DAHUXU010000259.1 GCA_027307005.1 Gemmatimonadota bacterium | reverse complement strand
CGATCCAGCTCGCGATCGGGCCGCGCCTTGTCCGGGCGCACCACGACGTGGCCGCGCTCGTTGATGTCGAAGAATCCGATGCCCCAGCCTTCGACGTTGTAGAGCGTGCGCGAGTCTTCGATCGTCCACGGCGCGGCCGGTTGCGCGCCGATCGGTTCCACAACTCGGGTTGCCATGCGGGCGAAGTTTAGATGGTGCGGACGCTGCTGAATAGGTCCAGCGGGACGCTCTACGGAAAGAGACGACGCACGCGCCACCCCGTGTCGTCGCGCTCGTACAGCAGACGCTCGTGGAGGCGATAGGGCCGGCCGCGCCAGAACTCGATGCGCTGCGGCGCGACGCGGAATCCCGACCAGTTGGGCGGCCGCGGGACATCGCCGCCCGCGAAGCGCGCTTCCACCTCCTGCACGCGCTGCCGCAGCTCGGCGTCGCTCTCGAGCGTCGCACTCTGACGAGATGCCCACGCGCCGATGCGGCTCATGCGCGCGCGCGAGGCGAAGTACGCGTCCGCTTCGGCGGCGCTCACACGCTCGACCGGACCTTCGACGCGCACCTGGCGTTCCATGGGTTGCCAGTGAAAGCACAGCGCCGCCCAGGGGTGCGCGAGCAGCTCGCGTCCCTTGCGGCTCTCGTAGTTCGTGTAGAACACGAACCCGCGCGCATCGACGTCCTTGAGCAGGACGATGCGCGCCGACGGATGTCCGGCGTCGTCGACCGTGGCGAGCGTCATGGCCGTGGGCTCCGGCAGATGCGCCCGATCCACGCGGCGTGCCTCGGCGAGCAGCGCGGTGAAGTGTGCGATCGGATCGGTCGGCGGCGCCTGATCGTTAGGCGGCAGCGGAGCGCACACGGCGTGATGCCGCGCTGCCGCAACTCCTTTTTCGCATCGCTCCAGCCGGCAGCCGCCGACTTGCGGAACCAGGAGACCGCCTGCGAATCGTCCTGCGCCACGCCGCGTCCGTTGGCGTACATGAATCCGACGTTGTACTCGGCCTGCGCGTCGCCCTGGCCGGCCGCCTGACGGAAGTACTTCAGTGCCTGTGCGTCGTCGCGCGGGACGCCCTTCCCCATGCCGTACAACCATCCCAATCGATTCTGCGCCCATGCGCTTCCCAGGTCGGCTGCCTTACGGTACCACGACAGGCTCTGATTCATGTCCACATCCACGCCGGTTCCATTTTCGTAGGCCATGCCGACTTTGACCTGGGCATCGACGTCGCCCAACGCCGCGGCCTTCTTGTACCAGGCCGTCGCCTGTGCCGCGTCACGCGGCACACCGCGACCCGCATCGTACATGACGCCGAGCTGATACGCGCCGTCGCGGCTGCCCGCATCCGCCGCCTTTTTGAACCAGGAGAACGCCTGCGTCGGATCGCGCGACACGCCGGAGCCCTGGAGATACATCACGCCGAGGTCCCGCTGGGCATTCATGTCTCCGGCCTGCGCCTCGCGCGTACAGGCTGCGAGGGCGGTCGTCCAGTCTTTGGCGCCGTAGGCGCCCGCGCACGTCGCGGTGGGAGGCGGCGGCGCCGCCGCGGCGACGGCCGCCGGTGCGGTCGCCGCGGGCGCACCCGTCTTCGCCGCGCGCCGCGCCGACGCCTTGTGCACCGGCGCGCGACTCACCGCAACCGGTC
>DAHUXU010000339.1 GCA_027307005.1 Gemmatimonadota bacterium | reverse complement strand
GCGGTGGGCAGCGTCTCCACCGCGGCCGACGCGCTGCGCGCGGTCGTCGACGCCCGCCCCGACCTGGTCGTCCTGGACCTGGGACTGCCCGACTTCAGCGGCTACGAGGCGCTGCGGATGATGCGCGCCGTCAGCGCCGTTCCCGTCGTGGTCATCACGGCCAGGGACGACGAGACCGACATCATCCGGGTGCTCGACGCCGGCGCGGACGATTACGTGGTCAAGCCGTTCCATACCGGCGAGTTGCTCGCGCGTGTGCGCGCGGCGCTGCGCCACCGGCAAAACCGTGCCGAACTCGCGGCGTATTCGGGCAACGGCCTGGAGATCGACTTTGAAAGCCGGCGCGTTGCGATCGGCGGAATCGAAGTCCACCTCACGCGCAAGGAGTACGACTTGTTGCGCACTCTCGCGCGGCACGCCGGGCAGGTGGTCACGCACAAGCAACTGCTCGCCGCCGCCTGGGGCGGCAGCGTCACCGACACGCAGTTCGTGCGCGTCTACATCGGACAGGTGCGGCAGAAGATCGAACTCGATCCGAGCAATCCGCGCCTGATCCTCACCGAAGCCGGCATCGGGTACCGACTGGCTGCGGATTGAAAACCGTGGCCTTATAAAATCCTTACACTCGTGCTCGAACGCAAACGCGCCTAGAGTTCCCCCACGGTTCGACACCGTTCTCCGCTGGGGAGACTTGGGGACAAAGGGCGCCTTCGGGCGCTCTTTTTTTGTCCGTGCGAGCCAGGGCGATACGGGCGCGATGGCATAATCGGCGCCCCCGAAGCCATTGGAACCGGCACGTGAAACCCTTCGGCACGCCGCATACCGACACCGCGATCCGCGTCCTGTTGCTCGGCTCCGGCGAGCTTGGCAAGGAAGTGGCGATTGAACTGCAGCGTTTCGCTGTCGAGGTGATCGCGGTCGACCGCTACGCGCACGCGCCGGCCATGCAGGTCGCGCATCGCAGCCACGTCATCAACATGCTGGACGGTGCGGAAATCCGCCGCGTCATCGCGCTGGAAAAACCCGATCTGGTCGTGCCCGAGATCGAGGCGATCCATACGCCAACCCTGGTCGAACTCGAGCAGCAGGGTCTGACCGTGATTCCCACCGCACGCGCGGCCTGGCTGACGATGGATCGCGAAGGCATCCGCCGTCTCGCCGCGGAGCAGTTGGGATTGCCGACATCGCCCTATCGCTTCGTCGACACGGTCGACGAGTATCGTGCCGCGATTGCCGCGATCGGCTATCCGTTCGTGATCAAGCCGGTGATGAGCTCGTCGGGCAAGGGCCAAAGCACGGTGCGCGGGGCGGACGAGACGCAGGCCGCCTGGGATTACGCGCAATCCGGCGGACGCGCCGGTAAGGGCCGCTGCATCATCGAGGGTTTCGTCGACTTCGACTACGAAATCACGCAACTAACGGTGCGCCATGCCGGCGGCACGGCGTTCTGCGCGCCGATCGGGCATCGTCAGGAAGCCGGCGACTATCGGGAATCCTGGCAACCACAGGCGATGAGCGAGGCGGCGCTCGTCGAAGCACAGCGCCAGGCGCGCGCGATTACCGATGCGCTCGGCGGACGCGGCGTTTTCGGCGTGGAATTCTTCGTCAAGGGCGACGCGGTGATTTTCTCCGAAGTCAGCCCGCGTCCGCACGATACGGGATTGGTCACCCTGATCTCGCAGGACCTGTCCGAATTCGCCTTGCACGCGCGCGCCATCCTCGGCCTGCCGATTCCGGTGATCCGCCAGCTCGGCCCTTCCGCGTCGACCGCGGTACTGTGCCACGGCAAGGGCGGACGGCCGGTCTATCGCGGCGTCGCCGAGGCGTTGACCGAACCCGACACCATGCTGCGCCTGTTCGGCAAGCCCGACGTCGATGGCCACCGGCGCATGGCGGTGACGCTGGCGCGCGACGCGAGCATCGACGCCGCGCGGGCCAAGGCGAATCGCGCCGCGACGCGGATTTCCGTCAGTCTGGGTTAGCGCAGCCCGCGAATCCCGTTTGCCGCCACGCCTCGTAGACGACCACGGCG
>DAHUXU010000327.1 GCA_027307005.1 Gemmatimonadota bacterium | reverse complement strand
GCCGGCGACCTCGCGCTGCCGCTGGTCGATCCGAGGCGCCGCTCGTGACCGTAGGCCGCCGGCGCCTCGACCGCCGCGCGCGCGCGGCGCTCGTCGTGCTCGGTGCGCTCGTCCTGGCGGCCATCCTCGTGCCGCCGCTCGCGCCGACGGACCCGCGCGCCATCGGCAACGTGTTGGCGCTCCGGTTTCTGCCGCCGCTCGCGACCGATCCGTTAGGCCACTGGCATCTGCTGGGCACGGATGCCTTCGGCCGCGACCTGTTCACGCGGATGATGCTGGCCTCGCGCGTCTCGCTGCTCGTCGGGTTCGCCGGCTCACTGCTGGCCGGCCTCGCCGGTATTGCCGTTGGCGCGGTGGCCGCGTGGGCAGGCGGCGTGGTGGACCGCGTGACCATGGCGGTGAGCGACACGCTGCTGGCGATCCCTCGTCTCGTGCTGCTCCTCGTCGCCGCGGCCTTGTGGCCGCCGGGCGCGGTGATGGTGGTGCTGATTCTCACCGCCACCGGATGGATGGGCGTCGCGCGGCTGGTGCGGGCCGAGGTGCTGGGCGTGCGCACGCATGCGTACGTCGAAGCGGCGCATGCGCTCGGCGCCCGCTCGCGCCGGGTGCTGTGGCGCCACGTCCTGCCTAACGCACTCGGCCCGGCCATCGTGGCGATCACGCTCGGCGTCGGCAGCGCGATCTTGCTCGAGAGCGGCCTCTCGTTCCTCGGCCTCGGCATCCAGCCGCCGAATCCGAGCTGGGGCAACATGATCGCCGACGGCCGCGAGGCCATCGTGATGGCGCCGTGGGCGGCGCTGGCGCCGGGCCTGGCCCTCATTGCCACCGTGACGTGCTGCACGCTGTTGGGCGACTCGCTCTCCGACGCCGGCGCCTAACGCCACGTTCCGGACCGCCGGCGCAGCGCGCCCGACCCGAGCGCGTCAGCGCACGAGCACGGTGACGATCTCGCGCGGCCCCGCCACGAAGGCCACACGGCCGTCTGTCGCCTCGATCGGGACCGGCGATGTTTCGTCCAGGCGGACGCGCGTCGCGCGCGCGATGGGGAAGCCGCACCGCCACGCGCCGGCAACCGGCTGTTCGGTGAGATTCACGCACCGTAGTACCGTCCACTCGCCGTCCTCGCTGGTTTTGCACGCGAGGAATGCGAGGCCGGCGCCCTCGAGCTCGACACCTGTCGTCTCGCGCAACTCGCCGATGGAAGCGCGCAGCGTTAGGCCTGCGAGCGGCACGAGCGCATCATCGGCCGTGCGCTCGATCGCGTCGATCGCGCCGGCGTTGCGCTCGCCGTGGGGGAAGATCGCGAACGCTGCCGTGAACGCACCGAGGCACTGCGCACCGGGCGTCGGCGTCGGCCATCCGGCGTGTCCCGGTCGCTCCGGCAGATCGCTGCGCGACAATTCGCCGACCGCCCGCACGAGCGTGATGGCCACGCCACCGTCATCCATGCTCTCGTACTCGGCGAGTCCATCCGAGCAGATCGTCACCCCGCGATCGCCCGCGTCGCGTGTCACGTAGCGCGCGAGCGGCGCCGTGGGTGGAGGCACTTCGGTCGTGTCGGGAGGCGCGTCGATCGCGCTGCGCACGACAGGGCCGAACGCCGCATCCGCGATCGTGGCGGCACCTCGCAGTCCCGTGTTCAGGACGACCCGCAGGCGGTGGTCACGGCACGTGTTGTCGCCCATCACCCGCAGCCGCAAAAATCGGTCGGACGCGTCCAGCGTGAGCGCAATGTCGACGTCGATGGCGTGCGTTTCTCCCGTCCGCGAGGCCCGGTCCGCGGCCAGCGCAATCGGCACACGTACCTCGAACCGCCCCGCCACCTCGGCGCGCAGCGGTCCGGCTTGCGTTAGGCGGACGTCGTGGAGCCGATCAGCGCGGACCACGGGGGGAACGGACGAGTGCGTGTAGAGGTCGCCGCGATCGCCCACGTCTTCGACGCCAAGCAGCGACTCGATCGCCATCCCTGCCGACCGCGACATCAAACGCACCGCGCCGCTCTCGCTGACTTCGACGCGCAGGCACTCGTTCTCCATCCAGCGTTCACCCGCCCGCACCGCCGACGGTGCACGCGCCACGCTCTCCTCGGTGTGGATCGTCAGCGCGGAGGTCCCGTATCCACCCACCGTCGGCATCCACGCCAGCACCGCTGCCGATTCGACGAGCGCATCATCCGGGTAATCGAGCGGCGACTCGATGCGATCGTGCCGCACCGTCCGATCGAGCACTTGCATGGCGACCGGCTCCCCGCGATGCCGCAACGAAAATTCCGCCGGCAACGGCGCAGGGTCGGGCTCGGGGCCGCTGCCCGGCCCAACGCGCACGTGTGCCATCGTACGCACGACGTCCAGGAGCGCGAGACCGCCGCGCGGCCGGGCGGCGCGGTTGCGCACGACCACGCGCGGGGACCACTCGCTGCGCCGGTTGCGCGTTGCGGCGGCATCATGCCCAAC
Source organism: Gemmatimonadota bacterium (assembly GCA_027307005.1). Lineage (GTDB taxonomy): Bacteria > Gemmatimonadota > Gemmatimonadetes > Gemmatimonadales > Gemmatimonadaceae > JADGGM01. Next base: position 4,769 of record DAHUXU010000327.1, on the reverse strand, counting down.
GAGATCAGCGAGCGCATCCTCGCGCAGGCCGCGCGCCTGTGCCAGGGCGTCCTCCAGGCGCACGTCCATGGCTCTCGCGACCTGGTCGATCGAGCAGCCGCACAACGTGTCGTGTGGATGACAGCGCAGCAGCGTGCTCCACGCCGACGCCAGGAGATCGCGCCGGTCCGGACCGCCCCGGCGTACGGCGAGCGCCACCCACGGTTCCGCATCTCGCAGCAGCGCGCGTTCGACGATCGCGTTCGCCCGCTTCTGGTACGCCCGGGTGCCGAACGTTCCCTGAAGCGTCCACGCGTAGCCATACGAATTGCGCAGCTCACCGCTCGCCTCGCCTAACGGCGCGCCCGCGGCCCGCCGTTCGAGCTCCCGCGCGAACCCGGCGAGAGATCCGGCCTCGACGCGCGCCGGCGCAGCGGCCGTCGCGAGCGCCGCCAGCGCCCGCGGCCGCTGGCGCTGCCGCGCATGATGGTCGGCTCCGTTAGGCAACAGCACCAAGCCGAGCGATGCGCGGCGGCCTAACTCAGCACCGAGGCGCCGCCACCGCTCGCGCGCCGCCGCGTCCTCCGGCGGCAGCGACGACCCCGCCTCGTAGCCGTCCGGCGCCAGATGATACAGCAGCGATGCCTCGCCATCCGGCGCGCGCCAACGCACGGTGTCGCCCGGCGGCCACGCCGAACCGCCGTACCCGCGCCAGAGAATGATCAGGCCGCAGCCGAACCCCCGCGCCACCGACGGCAGCGCAGCCGGATGCCCAAATGCGTCCGGTGAGTACAGCACCGGCGGTGCGCTTGCGCCCAGCGCCGACAGCACCCGCCTCCCGGCGAGCAGATTGCGCACAAGCGATTCGCCCGATGGTATGAGCTCGTCCGCGAGCACGTACCATGGGCCCGCCTCGATCGCCCCGTCGCGCAGTCGCGTCTCGAGCTCGCGCCGCCGCTCGGAACGCACGGCCAGGTAGTCTTCGAGCACCACAGCCTGTCCGTCCAACAGAAAGCTGTCGCCCGCGTCCGGCGGATCGTCGAGCACGTCGTCGATCAACGCCACCAGGCGCTGCCGGAATCGGCCGAGTGGTTGGTACCACTCCCGATCCCAGTGCGTGTGCGATACGACGTAGACGGTCAGCTCTGTCCCTGGCATGAGCGCTCGGAGCGGGATTTCCGGGGCGAACAGCAACCTGAGGAACGATTCTCGCGGCGACGAAACGGCCCGCCGGGGGCACTACAACTCGGTCTGTTCAGGAGGATAGTAGAGCACGCCATTCCTGACGACGGCGAACGGTGTCAGGTGATGTGGTTCGGTTCGCGCATCGAGAATGTGCTGCACGTTCACGCCGCGCGCGACCAGCGCATCCGAGATCAGCGATCGATGGCACCGCCACGGCACGGCCTCGGCGCACATGATCGCGGTGCGCTGCCGGGCGGCGAGGTCGAGCAATGCATCCAGAGCCGTTACGAACGGCGGAGTCAACATGTAGTCGGCGTATCCGCGAAAACTCTCGTTGCGCCAGGCTCCGTTGGGCGAATCCGCGCGCGTGCGCCGGCGGCCGCCCAACTCGGGATGGTGCGAGTATCCGATGCCCCGCTCCGCCACCGACGCGGCTACCGCGTCGCGGCCGTATTGCGGATAGCGACGCGAGCCCGGGAAGCTGCGCACATCGGCGATGTGTTGGATGTGCTCGCGCTCGAGCAGCGCGATGAACCGATCGATGTCCCGAGTCGAGTGGCCGATGGTGAATACGACCGGCACTGCCGGCGGTTGACCGGGCCCCGGAACGGGTGGAACTTGCGTGACCTTCGTGTTCCGAACCATCACCGTGGAACCTCATGCACCGTCTGCTCGAACTCTGGCACCAACTGTACAACCTCGAAGCGCTGATCCGGTGGGGCGGGTACGCGGTGCTCACCACCGTGGTGTTCACGGAGACGGGATTGCTGGTTGGCTTTTTTCTGCCGGGCGATTCGTTGATGGTGACGGCGGGGTTGTTGGCATCGCAGGGGTTTCTCAACGTCTATCTCATGGGTGTGATCCTGTCGATCGCGGCGATCGCCGGCGACAGCGTTGGCTATGCGATCGGCAAAGCAACCGGCCCGCGCATCTTCAGGCGCGAGAATTCGCTGTTCTTCAACAAGAAACATCTGCACCGTGCGCACGCGTTCTACGAGAAATATGGCGGCAAAACGATCGTGCTCGCGCGTTTCATGCCGATCATTCGAACGTTCGCGCCTGTTGTGGCTGGCGTCGGCGAAATGCGCTACCGCACGTTCGTCATGTACAATTCGCTTGGCGGCATTGGATGGGTGTGGTCAATGCTGTTCATTGGATACTTCCTGGGTCGCTCGGTCCCCGGTGTGAGCAAGCACATCGATGTGATCATCCTGGCAGTGATCTTCTTGTCTATCTTGCCGGGCTTCATCAGCTGGCTGCGCGAGCGCGGCGCATCCCGGGTGCAGCCCGACAGCACCGCGCCGTGAGGCGCATGGCACTCTCGGAGGCACGACATGGCATTCGCACTTCCCCCGTTGCCCTATGACTACGCCGCTCTGGAGCCGCACATCGATGCGCGCACCATGGAAATCCATCACACCAAGCATCATCAGGCGTACGTGAACAACCTGAATGCGGCGTTGGAGAAGGCGCCCGAGTTCCAGCAGAAGAGTCTCGACGACATCATCGCCAATTTGTCCAAGGTACCCGAGGCCGTGCGCACGGCCGTGCGCAACAACGCGGGCGGGCACTGGAATCACTCGATGTTCTGGCTGATCATGAGCCCGAAAGGCGGCGGAGATCCCGGCGGGAACCTGGGCGACGCCATCGCCGAGTCGTTCGGGGACGTGTCCAAGCTCAGAGAGCAATTCAACGCAACCGCGTCATCGCGCTTCGGCTCGGGGTGGGCGTGGGTGGTGGCGAATGGCGCGGGCGCGCTCAAGATCGAGAGCACGCCTAACCAGGACAATCCGGCGATGGACGGACGGTACCCGATCCTCGGCCTGGATGTCTGGGAGCACGCGTACTACTTGAAGTACCAGAACCGCCGCGCCGACTACATCAACGCGTGGTGGAACGTCGTGAATTGGCCGGAGGTCGCCAAGCGCTACGAAGCGCGGCCCAAGAAATAACCGCGATGCGACGAGACGGGGCGTGCCGCCCCGTCTATTCGCCGTCGCCCTCGAGATACGTGTAGCCTTCCAGCCCGGCCACGTACTCGGCAATGAACATGTTCGCTTCCTGGCGCGTCAGCGACTTCGCCGCGCCGACTTTGCGCCGGAAGGTGGCCAGAAGGTCCGAGGCACGGAACTGCACGTACGCCAGGACTTCGGTCACCGTGTCGCCGCGCACGAGGTCCGACACCTCGTAGCCGCCGTTGGACAACCGCACGTGCACCGCGTTCGTATCGCCGAACAGGTTGTGCAGGTCGCCCAAAATCTCCTGGTAGGCGCCCGTTAGGAAAATGCCCAGCACGTAGCGCTCGCCCTCGCGGTACGGGTGCAGCTCGAGGCGCGCCTGGCCGTGCCGGCCGCCCGCGAAGCGATCGATCTTGCCGTCCGAGTCGCACGTCACGTCCTGGAGCGTGCCGCGGCGCGCGGGCTCCTCGTCGAGCCGGTGCACCGGCATGATGGGGAAGAGCTGATCGAAGGCCCAACTGTCGGGCAGCGACTGGAAAATGCTGAAGTTGCAGAAATACCGATCGACGAGCTGCGCCTCGAGGTCGTCGATGATGTCCGAGTATTCCTCGCGGTCGCGCTGCGCGATGCGCGCGACGGCATTGAGCGTCGCCGTGTACAGCTGCTCCGCCAGCGCCCGGCCCCGCAGCGTCAGGACACCGGAGTTGAACAAGGCCTGCGCGCGCTCCTTGGCGAAGGTCGCATCGTGATAGACCTCGCGCACCGAGCGGTTCGACACCGTCTCGTATCCTTCCTTGAGCTCGTGCAGGATGCCGTGATCGTCGTCGCCCAACTCCGGCACCTGCACGTCCTGCTGCGACTCGACGTCGATCACGTCCAAGAGCAGCAGCGCGTGGTGCGCGGTGAGGGCCCGGCCCGATTCGGAGATGACGTGCGGCATCGGCAGGTTAGCTTCCCGGCACGCCTCGGCGAGCGTGTAGATCACATCGTTCGCATATTCCTGCACCGAATAGTTCACGCTCGCCGCGACCGTGGAGCCCGACCCGTCGTAGTCCACGCCTAACCCGCCTCCGACATCGACGTGCGTGATGTCCACACCCGCCGCGTGGAGCTCGGCGTAGAAGCGCGCCACTTCCTGCAGCCCCGCCTTGATGTACCGGATGTCCGTGATCTGGGAGCCGAGGTGGAAGTGGATGAGCTTGAGCACATCGAGGCGTCCCATCGCCTGCAGCTTGTCGATCATCTTGACGAGCTCGCTCGCGTTGAGACCGAACTTCGACTTCTCGCCGCCGCTCTCGGCCCACCGGCCGAATCCTTCCGACGCCAGCTTGATGCGCACGCCGGCGGTCGGCACCACGTTCATCTGGTCGGCCACGCGGAGTAGCGTATCGAGCTCGGCCATCTGCTCGAGCACGATGAACACCTGGTGGCCTAACTTCTGGCCCATGAGGGCGAGTCGCATGAACTCCTCGTCCTTGTAGCCGTTGCACACGATCATGTGGTTGGTCGACTCGGTGAGCGCGAGCACCGCTTGGAGCTCGGGCTTGCTGCCGCACTCGAGTCCCACGCCGTGCGAGGCGCCGAATTGCACGAGCTCTTCGACGACGTGGCGCTGCTGGTTCACCTTGATCGGATAGACCAGCGTGT
>DAHUXU010000301.1 GCA_027307005.1 Gemmatimonadota bacterium | reverse complement strand
CGTGATGCGCCACTGGATCGTCGCCCTGTGCGGCATCGCCGCCGCCGGTGCGTGCTCCAACGGCACGGAGCCCAAGGTGCGCTCGGCGAATCCCCTGGCTGATTCCGCCGACCAGGTGATGTTCGGCGTGTCGACCATGATCACCGACCAGGGCTTGCTCCGCGCCAAGCTGCAGGCGGACACCGCATACTTCTTCGACGGCAGCACGCGCATCGAAGCCCGCAACGAGAAGACGACGTTCTATACGACCACCGGCGTCGAAAACGCGGTGCTCACGTCGCTCGAAGGCACGTACAATTCGGCGCGCGGCACCATGCAGGCGCGCAAGAACGTCCTCGTCGTGAGCACGGACAACAAGCGCCTCGAGACGTCGCAGCTCGACTACAATCAGCAGACGAATCTCATCAGCAGCGACAGCGCCTTCGTCCTCACGCAACCCTCGGGCGTGATGCGCGGCATCGGATTCACGTCCGATCCGAACATGACCAACCTGCACGTCAAGCGCGTGATCACGGGGGGCGGGACGTTCACGCTGCCGTCGGGCGGGACGTCGCCGTGAGCCGGAGGCGCGCGTGCTGGACGATCGCAGCCGCGGCCGCCGTCGGCGCGGCGCCGATCGCGGCGCAGCAACCGTCGCAGGCGCCCGCGCCGTCGGGGCAGTGCCAGCTGGTCTACGCGGCGCGCGATTCCGCGAGCCCGCCGCGCGTCTCGGCCACGAAGTTGCCGAGCGGCCAGTACAACACGTTCCTGGGCGGCGGTGTGATCGCGCGGTGTCCGGCCCAGAACATGACGCTCATCGCCGACAGCGCCGAGAACTACGGCGACCAGAAGCTGCTCCACCTGATCGGCCACGTGCACTATACGGAGCCCCGCCTAACGGAAGACTCCGAGCTCGCCGACTACGACCAGGCCGACGAACACCTCGTGGCCGACGGCAAGGTGCACGCGGTCCTGCCGAGCGGCACGACGCTGGACGGGCCGCACGTCGACTACTATCGCGTGGCGCCGAACATCCGCTCCGAGGCGCGAATGGTGGCCACCGGTCGGCCGACGATCACGATCATCGAGCACGATTCCACCGGGAAGCCCTCGCAACCCATGACCGTCGTCGCCAATTCGGTCGACATGGAGGGCGACACGCTGACGTATGCCTCGATGCACGTCATCATCACGCGCACCGATGTCATCGCCACCGGTGATTCGGCGGCAATGAACAGCGCCACCGAGTTCGCGCGATTGATGAAGCACCCCGTGATCAAGGCGCGCGGCGACCGGCCGTTCACCCTCAGCGGCGACCTCATCGATCTGTACGGCCGAAACAAGGCCATCGATCGCGTCATCTCGCGCGGCAACGCAAAAAGCGTGAGCAAGGATGCGACCCTCACCGGTGACACACTCGACTTTGCCATGGCGCAAGGCCGGCTCCAGCGCGTACACGCGTGGGGAAAGAACCGGGCGCACGCCTTCAATCCGACCTACGACATGGTCGCCGACTCGCTCGACGTGCGGATGCCGGACCAGCGGCTGCGCGAAATCCACGCGTTGCGCGACGCGTATGCGCAGAGCGCTCCCGACACCACGAAGATTCACACGAGCGAACACGATTGGTTGCGAGGCGATACCATTTACGCCTACTTCGACAGCTCGGCCAAAGCACTCGCGGACACGTCGACGCAACCGGAAATCAAACGCCTCATCTCCTTCGGACACGCGCGGTCATTCTACCAGATCGCATCCAAGGACACGACGGCGATCGGCCCCTCGATCAACTATGTGCGCGGCGATCGGATCCAGGTGGCGTTCCTGAATCGCGAAGTACAGACGGTCACGATCACGGGGCAGGCGACCGGCGTCTACCTCGATCCGGCAAAGCTGCCGCGCGACACGACGAAGAAGGGCAACCCGGACACGGCCGCCGTCAAGTCGCCTAACCGAGCGCCGAAGCCCAAGGCGGACACGGCGCGGGGAGGGGCGTTCCGATGAGCGATTCGATGCATCTCCCCGAACAGGTGGAGCAGTTCATCGAGGAAAAATCGCGCGGCGATCGTTCGGTGGCGCTCGCGATGAAAGCGCTGGTCACCGCGGCGCGCGATACCGGCGAAGCGTCGTTCAACGACGTGGCCATTCAGTATCGCGACGTCCATCTCGCGATGGTCCGCGAGGCGGGCGGTGACGCGGATCACGAGGCCGGCCGTCTGAGCCTCGACGAGGTGCGGAGCCATCTGGCGAAAACCGTCTTGCCGCGGTTGGTGAACGAAGGGCTCATCATGCTGCCGCCGGGCGGCCTCACGTCACCCGATGCGTTGATCCGCATCGTCGATCGCTACTGGCGCGCCCTCGAGCCGTTCCGGGCGGAGATCAAAGCATCGCAGGTCGGACCGATGCTCCGCCACATCGACGAGCAGGCCGCGCTCCGGCGCACCGGGGCCCACATCGCCGTTGCGCCGCAGCCGTCGACGAGCGTCCTCGAAGCCATCGGGCTCGTCAAATCGTATCGCCGCCGGAAGGTTGTGAACGACGTGGCCTTACGCTTGCAACAGGGGGAGATCGTTGGTCTCCTGGGCCCGAACGGAGCAGGGAAGACCACCACGTTCTACATGATCGTCGGCCTCATCGCGCCGCAGGAGGGTCGCATCCTCCTCGACGGTGTCGACATCACGGAAATGCCCATGTTCAAGCGCGCGCGACAGGGCATCGGATACCTTTCTCAGGAGCCGTCCGTATTCCGCAAACTCACGGTCGAAGAAAACCTTCTCGCCATACTCGAGACGCTCAAGCTGACGCCCGAAGAGCGGCATCGCCGGCTCGAAGAGTTGTTGGACGAACTGGGGATCAAACGCTTGCGGGGCAACAAAGCGTATTCGTTGTCGGGCGGTGAGCGACGACGCCTCGAGATCACGCGCGCGTTGGTCACGCAGCCCAAATTCATGATGCTCGATGAGCCGTTCGCGGGAGTCGATCCCATCGCCGTCCACGACATTCAATCGATCGTCGCCGGGTTACGCCAGCGACACATTGGAGTCCTCATCAGCGACCACAACGTCGAGCAGACACTGGACATCGTGGACCGCGCATACATCATGTTCGATGGGCAAGTGAAGGTGTCGGGGAGCGTGCAAGAACTGGTGTTCGACGACGAAGTGGCGCGCATCTATCTCGGGCCCACACTCACAGCCCGTCTGCGCTCGCGCTTCGCATCGCGGCACGATAGGGTCGAGGTGTCATGAAGACCGGCATGCATCAAAGCACGCAGCTCCGCCAGGAGCTGAAGATCAATCCACGCCTCTATCAGGCGATGGATCTGTTGTACATGCCGCTGCTCGATCTCCAGCAACACCTCAAGCAGGAGCTCCTCAACAACCCGTTCCTCGAGATGGTGGAGCCCGAGGAGGAAGAAGAAGAGGAGACGGCGTCCGAGACTGAAACCCCGACCGAAGAAAAGAAAGACCCCGACGAAATCGACTGGGAAGAAATTCTCCTCAATGGCTTCGACACGGGCGGCCAGCCGGAAGAGCGCGAGGAGAAGGAATACTTCGAGCCGGTCACCGTCGACAGCCGTGATTTAGGCGACCACCTGCGCGATCAGGTCACGCTGCTCGATCTCACGCCCAGGCAGATGCTGCTGGCCGACGAAGTGATCGGCAACATCAACGAAGACGGCTATCTCGCGTGCTCCGTCGCAGACATTCGCGCGGGCGTGAACGAAGTGCTCGAGAACCACGCCGCCGAATCCGATCGCGATCCGGAAGACGTGCCGAGCTACACCGATCAAGAAGTCGAAGAAATGCTCGGCGTGATACAGGGGCTGGATCCGCCGGGCGTCGGCGCGCGCGATCTGCGCGAATGCCTCTTGTTGCAACTGCGCGAGGCGGGACTCGAACAGTCGGTGCCGTACCGGCTCGTCCGCGACTCCTTCGATGAGTTGATCAACCACCGGTGGAGCGAGATCTCCAAGCGCTTCGGCATCAGCCAGGCAGACGTGCAGAAGGCCGCCGACGAAATCGCGAAGCTCGACCCCAAACCGGGTCTCGTGTACAGCGATTCGGGCGACAACTACATCATCCCGGATCTGGTGGTCGACAAGATCGACGGGCAGTATCACGTCTTCCTGAACGACGCGAATCTCCCGCGTCTCAAGCTCAGTAAGGCGTATCAGGAAATCGCCCGCGACAAGAAGAAGTTCGACGGCGAGAACAAGGAGTTCATCTCCAACAAGCTCAACTCCGCCAACTGGATGATCCAGGCCATCGAGCAGCGGCGGCAGACGATGCTCAAGGTGATGAACTTCATCGTCGACCGGCAGCGCGACTTCTTCGAGAAGGGCGTGCAGTACCTCAAGCCGCTCACGCTGCGCGAAGTGGCGGAAGTGATCAACATGCACGAGTCCACGGTGAGCCGGGTGACCAACGAGAAGTTCGGGCAGACGCCGCGGGGCGTGCTGCCGCTCAAGTACTTCGTCTCGTCGGGCCTGTCGACCACGGGCGGCGAAGATGTCTCGGCGCGCGGCATAAAGGCGCAGATCGAAAAGCTGGTGTCGGACGAGGACCCCAAGCGGCCGCTCACCGACCAGGCGATCGTGAACATCCTCAAGGAGAGCGGCGTCCAGATCGCCCGGCGCACCGTGTCCAAGTACCGCGATCAGTTAGGCGTGCTCTCGGCCCGGATGCGCAAGCGCGTATGAGCGCTGCCCTCGCGGGGCGGAGGCGTCGTGCCTAACGCTCCGGCCGCCATGCCCGTCCTCGATCGCCCGTACGCGCTGCCCGAGCGGCCGGTGGACGTGTCCGTGCTCGTTCCCGCCAAGGACGAAGCCGAGAATCTGCCCCTGTTCATGGAGCAGGCCGCGGCCGCGTTCGCAACGGCGCCGGCGTCGTTCGAGGTCGTGGTCGTGGACGACGGCTCGATCGATGCCACCTGGCAGGTGCTCGAAGAGCTCGCCACGCGCTATCCGTTCCTGCGCATCGCGCGACACCGCCGGCGGCGCGGCATTGCCGACGCGTTGCGTACCGGATACCTCGAGGCGCGGGGCCGGGTGATGGTGTTCTATCCCGCGGATCTGCAGTACAAGCCCGAGGACATCCCGCGCCTCGTCGCGCCGATCCTCGCCGGCGACGCCGACATGGTGACGGGCTACAAGCAGGGCAAGTACGAGAAGGCGTTCGTATCGCGCATCTACAATGGGCTGAGCCGCGCGTTGTTCGACCTCCCGGTGCGCGATCTCAATTCGGTGAAGGCCTACCGCCGCGAAGTGATGGACGCGATTCCCGTTAGGCCGGACTGGCACCGCTACAGGATCGCGATCGCCGCCGCGCAGGGCTTCACGGTCACGGAAGTGCCGGTGCCGCTCTACCCGCGCCACGCCGGACGCTCCAAGTTCGGCATCGCGCGCATCCCCGTGGGCGTCCTGGACATGCTCGCGGTGTGGTTCGAGCTGCGCTTCGGACAGAAGCCGCTGCTGCTGTTCGGCATGGTGGGCGCGGCGCTCTTCATCATCGGGGTGCTGGCCGGCATCGTCGCCCTGGCCATGCTCGCCCTCCGCGACGTGGGCGTGCGTGCGGTGTGGACGGTGATCCAGACCTGCCTCATTCTCGGCTCGATCTTCTTCGCCGCCGGCTTGTTAGGCGAGCAGATCGCCGGCCAGCGCGCGGAGCTGCGCGAGCTTCAACGCCGCGTGGACGAGGCGCGCGGCGGCGCCGACGACCACGTCGAGCGAGGTTAGGCACGTGCGCGTGCTCTTTCTCGCCCACTCGTTCCCGCGCACCGCGGGCGATGCGGCGGGGTCGTTCCTCTTGCGCCTCGCCCAGGCCCTCGAGGCCGAAGGCATCACCGTGCAGGTCGTCGCGCCGGCGGCGCCGGGCCTGGCCGACGCCGAGCAGTTCGACGGCGTCGGCGTCGAACGGTTCCGCTATGCGCCGCGGCGCTTCGAGCGCCTCGCCTATACCGGCACCATGGCGCAGGACGTGCGCGATTCCTGGAGCGCGCGCCTCACCATGCTCAGCTTCCTCGGCTCGGAATTCGTGAGCGCGGTCCGATCCGGCCGCCGCTTCCAGCCGGATCTCGTGCACGCGCACTGGTGGTTCCCCGGAGGACTCGTCGGCACGTGGGTGGCGTCGATGGCCGGCGTGCCGCTCATCACCACGCTGCACGGCAGCGACGTGCGCCTCGCCCGCACCGTCGTCGGCGCGCGCCCGGTCTTCCGCCACGTGCTGCGGCACTCGGCGGCCGTGACCGCCGTGTCCAACTGGCTGGCGGGCGAAGCCGGCGCCGTCCTGCCTCACTTGAAGCCGGTCGTTGCGCCGATGCCCGTCGACACGACGCTCTTCGCGCCGGGCAGCGACCGCTCGACCGATCGGCTGTTGTTCGTTGGGCGCCTCAACGCGCAGAAAGGCGTGTCGACCCTCATCGATGCGCTGCCGGCGATACACGAGCCCTACACCGTGGACATCATCGGCGACGGCCCCGACCGCACGTCGCTCGAAGCGCACGCGAGAGAGCTGCACGTGGCGGATCGCATCAGGTGGCACGGCGCGCTTCCGCACGCCGCGTTGCCGCCGTTCTATCAGCGCGCGGCCGTACTGGTCGTGCCGTCGATCGACGAAGGGTTGGGCCTCGTGGCCGTCGAAGGACAGATCTGCGCCACACCCATCATCGCCGCCAACTCCGGCGGTCTCGGCGACATCGTGCGCAATGGCCAGACGGGCGTGCTCGTGCCGCCCCTGGATGCGCCCGCGCTCGCGAGCGCCATCGACGACATGCTCGCGAATCCGGATCGCGCACAGGAGCTCGGCGCTGCCGGCCGCGTGCACGCCCTCGCGTCGTTCGCGCCGGAATCGGCGGCGCGTCGCTACGCCATGCTCTATCGCTCCACGCTTGAGCACGCCAAGAAATCGTAGGCTGCTGTTCTGGGCCAAGATCGTGTTCGCCATCGCCGTCGTCGTGGCCGTGGCATACGCACTCGTGCGCGAGTGGCAGCCCGTGACCGCCGCGATGCACGAGGCCCGCCCGCGATGGAGCGTGCTCGCGCTCTCGGGCGCGATCGTCCTCGCGAACTACGCGCTGCTCATCGAAGCCTGGCGCGTCGTACTCGCCGGCTGGGAAGGGGAGCGCCGGGGCCCTGACGCGCCCAGACTCGGCTTCTGGGAAAGCGCGCGCATCTGGAGCGTCTCCAACCTCGGCCGCTACATCCCCGGGAAAGTCTGGCAAATGGGCTCGATGGCCGTCATGGCCCAGGAGCGCGGTGTCTCCGGCATCACGGCCGCGGGCGCCGCGGTCATCGTGACGCTCATCAACACGGTGGCCGGTTTCGTGGTGCTCGCGCTCACTGGCGCCGGCGCGCTGCACGTGCCTGCGTTGGGCATCGCGGTGATCGCGCTCTTGGGCGTCGGCCTGCTGCTCGCACCGCAGCTCATTCCATGGTTGGGCAGCCTGGCCGGACGCATCCTGCGCCGCCCGATCGTGCTCGGCCGAATCCCGCACACGGCCATCTGGATCGCCGCGCTCATCTCCGCGGCGTCGTGGGTTGTATACGGAGTGGCGTTTCGGGTGATGGCCGTGGGGGTGCTCGGCGGCGCGACTGGCGCCGTTGGCACCTACATCGCAGTTTTCACGGCCTCCTATCTCGCCGGGTTTTTGGCGCTCATCGCGCCGGGTGGGGTCGGCGTACGGGAGATCGTGATGTTCGCCGGATTGCAGCGCGCCGGCTTCACCGGCGGCCAGGCGACACTGCTCGTCGTGTCGTCGCGCGTGTGGCTCACGATTCTCGAGATCGTCCCCGCAGTTCTTTTTCTGGCGCGCCAGTGGATGCGCCCGAGACGTTCCGATGGCCCAATCGAAAGCACGAGATAGCCGCGTTGCGACCAAGACCGGCCGCGCCCCGGCGTTAGGCGAGCCGCGATTTGCCACCGCCTGGGCGGCCGTCGTGTACATCGTCGCGACGCTCATCCTCGCCTATCCGGCGCTCGTCGGGCGGTTCCTGGTCAATCCGTCGAGCGACCAGTACATCGGCGGCTACGCGTTCCGCGAATTCGCCGCAGCGTCGCTGCGCGCCGGACACGGGTTCCCGTTGTGGAACCCGTACCTGTTTGGAGGCATGCCATACGTCGCCGCCATGAGCGGCGACATTTTCTATCCGACATTCCTGATGCGCATGATCATGCCCACCGACGTCGCCATGACGTGGGCATTCATCATCCACATCATCCTCGCCGGACTCTTTACCTACATCCTGCTGCGCGCGTGCCGCTTCTCGTTCTACGGCGCGCTGACCGGCGGGCTCGTCTACATGATGGGCGGGCCGATCTCGTCGTACGTCTCGCCGGGGCACGACGGTAAACTCTACGTGAGCGCGCTCCTGCCGCTCGTGCTGTTCCTGCTCGTCCGCGCGATCCGCGACGGCAAAGCCTGGTCGTACGGCGCGCTCGCCATCGTCATCGGACTCGCGTGTCTGAGCCCGCATCCGCAGCTCTTCCAGTACATGCTGCTCGTGAGCGGCGCGTTCGCACTCTGGCTCGCGTTCGGAAGCGACAACGCGCCGGCGTTGGAACGACGCCTCGCATTCAAGCGTCTCGGCGGCTCGCTCGTGGCCGTGTGCCTGGGCACGGTCATGGGCGCCATTCAATACACATCTGTGCTGCAGTACGTCCCGTGGTCGCCGCGTGCAGGAGGCTTGAGCGGCTGGGCGCACGCAACGTCGTATTCGTTCCCGCCCGAAGAACTGATCAACACCTACATCCCGCAATTCACCGGGATGTTCGACCACTATTGGGGCCAGAACGGGATCCACCTGCACAGCGAATATCTGGGCGCGGTTGCACTCATGCTCGCTCTGCTCGGCGTCGTCTACGCGTGGAGGCCGGACCGCCGATCCTTCGGGCGATTCTGGTTCGTCACGTTCATCGTTGCGCTCCTCTGGTCGTTAGGCGGGTTCACGCCGTTCTATCACATCGTCTACGCGCTCGTGCCCGGGACGAAGTATTTTCGGGCGCCGAGCACCATGATTTTCGTGGTGGGACTGTGCGTCGCCATCTTCGCGGCGTTCGGCGCCGAACGCCTGGAACGGGCCGACGTGACGCGACAAGACGCCGTTGGCTGGCTCATTGCGGCCGCGGTCGTGCTGCTGCTCGGAGTCACCGGCATGTTGACCAACATCGCCTCCACCATCGCGCCGCCCGATCACCAGGAAGGAGTCGCGTTAAATGCGCCGCTCCTGTTAGTCGGCGCCGTGCGAACGGCCGTCTTCACCGCGATCG
>DAHUXU010000300.1 GCA_027307005.1 Gemmatimonadota bacterium | reverse complement strand
CATTAGCGCAAGCGACTGCGGCCGACCCGAGGGCCGGCCGCAGCGAAAAGTCTTACTGGCGAGCTCGCACGTCCTGACGCCGATCGCGCTTGTCGGCTCGCAGGTCGCGTGCGTTGCGACGCCGGTCGAACCGATTGCGTTGGAGAGCGCGGTGGTCGTGCCGGCTCCGGCGGACGTCGTGCCGGAAGTGCCGGCGATCCGCATGCAGCCGCGCACGATTTCCTTGGCGGCCATCGCGGCGGATGGCTCGCCGATCGCGCACCAGCCGGTGGCCGTCGGCTCGTACACTGCGGCGATCGCGGCGCGCATTTCTGGTGTCGGCGCGAATGTCGCGGCGATCCGAACGAATGTCGCGCGTGTCGTGACGGATGTCTTGCCGCGCGGGCGGACTCACCGTCTGCGCCGACGTCGTGGCTGCTGCAAGAACGACTGCCATCGCGGCGCCAAGCGCCGCTACTCGTAGCCTCAACATATTGCCTCCCGTCCAGGTCTGACGCGTGCAAACGCACGCTCATGGTGATTCGAGATAGTGGACGTACTCACGAGCTCGGCGTTAAGAGGGTGGGTATGTATCGGGCCGCCACAGATTTGACACCGTGAAGGCCGGCAACGACTTATGAACAGATGACGCCAGCCGGTGCCGGCCTCGAACCCTCTGGCGCCCGGGCAAAAAACTGATATCGTTAGGCACGGCGGCCGGGCGCCTTGGCTATTGCCCGTTATTGCGTTGTCCTCCAACGACTTACCGCGATGGCGAGGGCGCTGTGACCGTTCCGACGATGCCGGGCGTACCAGCGCCGGTTCCACCATTTCCTTCAGAACCGGTGGTGTTCCCGCTGTCCTGGGTCCTCAGTACAGCGATACCTCCAATACAGTATCGCGCGAGCATCGAGGTCGCTCGGTTGAGTGGCCTACCAGCTTCTATGGCTTCGCTTCCGTACTCCTATGAGCCCGCGCTGTCGCTTGCTCTGTCGCAGCGCGTTGACGGGACGTGGAACGGCGCGATGTTGACGGTGCCCGGCGCTCGTGGCGGTGACTTCGAGGGTACCGGAACCATGCCGGCCGTTAGGCGGATGCTGGAATACGGATGGGATCGCGAATCTCCTCCGTTGATTCGAGCCAGGCGTGCGCTCTTTCGCTTGTTGGCGGAGGATGAGGATGCCGGCTTGATGTACGAGCTGGCTCCGCGCGGGCCCAATGCCGGCGACGTGGAGCTCGTGCGGCACGGTCGAGGAATCTTGCGCGAGGCGGCAGCGGCCACCCTTGCGCAAGCGGGATACGAAGCGGATCCGCGTCTTCGGGGTGCGGCGAGACGGATTGTCGAGCGCTTGTCTGCCTACCTCCGGTCGCCGCTGGCCGAGAAGCCGTTCGTGCGCGCAGGTAATCAGCATGTGTTGGCGCCGGAGGCGTCGCCGCCATCGATTTACGCTCTGATCATGCTCGCGCACATGCCGAGGTTCCGGAGCGAGAACTACGTCATCATGGAGCATGTGTACGCGTGCCTTGCGCAGCCGGCTCCGCGCGCCACGCCGGCTCGCGTGGTCGGGAAGCGCGTCGTTCCCGAGTCGCATCTGGTGTTAGGCGATCCGTTGCCGCATCGCAGCACCGTGGAAAGCGATTTTGCCGGCGCATTGTTCTGGCTCGAAATCCTGGCGCGTTTGGGGCTGTTGCGCCGGAACGAAAACTGGTCGCGGTTGTTCGAGCACCTCCTGGATGAGCGCGACGAGCGCGGGGCATGGCGCGTCGAGAAGCGTCCGCCGTCGCTTCGCTCGAGCGTACCGTTTTCGTGGGCGAGCTTCCCGTTGGAGCCGCGTCCGACTCCCGAGACCTTGGCCGCCGAGGTCACGTTTCGAATCGGGATGATCGCGAGGCTTGCCGGCAGAGCGATCGAGTTGGTCTGAGGCGTCATCGCACTCTCCCAACGCGCGAAACTGTAATCGTTTCAGCCGCGAACCCGGAACGAATGACGAGCGTGGTATTCGACGCGCCGAAGGCTCGTCCCGTTGGTCCAAAACGAATGGTATCCCGACTCGCGGAAAGTCGAGCGCGCAGATCGCCGGTGAGCGAATGTCGCAGGATGGTGTCTCGATTGACGATTATCGAGAC
>DAHUXU010000287.1 GCA_027307005.1 Gemmatimonadota bacterium | reverse complement strand
GCCGCTGCCGGTGCGCGATCAGGACCACCTCGTCGTGCTTCGTTTGCGCAATGCATCGCAGCCGGCGGCTCTCGGCGACATCGCGCTCACGAATGGATTCCTCGACTCCCTGCGTGCTCGGAGCACGGCCTTTCGTGCGTTCGGGCGCGTGTTCTCGGCTGGGGCGACTCCGTTCGCGGCACGCTACGGCGATCACCTGACGACCCTCGCGACGACTGCGGTCGGCGGCGAATTGTTCGAGGTCCTCGGCGCGCGTCCTGCGTTAGGCCGGCTCATGCGGCCCTCGGACGACAGCGCCGGTGCAGAACCGCCGCTCGTGCTCAGCTATGCGGCGTGGCGGTCGACGTTCGGCGGCGACTCGCAAGTCGTCGGCCGCATCGTGGCGGTCCAGGGAATGCAGGCCCGCGTCCTCGGTGTTGCGGCACCGGGGTTCGATTATCCCGAAGGAACCGAGGCCTGGGTCTCGCTCGACCAAATGGAACGGCCGTACGGAGCAGACCGATCGCCCGATGGAGGCTATTTCAATCTTGTCGGCCGGCTCCGCGACGGCGCGACCATGTCTGCAGCGCGCGCCGATTTCTCCGCCGTGGCGCGAACATACGGGTCACGCTCGATGGGCCCGGCGGCAAGCCGCGTGGTGGAGGTCGCCTCGTACGCGACCGCCGTAACAGGCAAGACCCGGACG
Organism: Gemmatimonadota bacterium; assembly: GCA_027307005.1. Classification (GTDB taxonomy): domain Bacteria; phylum Gemmatimonadota; class Gemmatimonadetes; order Gemmatimonadales; family Gemmatimonadaceae; genus JADGGM01. The sequence continues at coordinate 4,996 of DAHUXU010000287.1, read as the reverse complement.
GTGCTGCTCGTGGTCGGCGCCGCGGCGCTGCTCGTGCTCCTCGTGGCCTGCATCAACGTCGCGGGGTTACTGCTGGCTCGTGGCGTCGAACGGACACCGGATCTCGTGGTCAGGGCGGCCATCGGCGCATCGCGTGCACGCATCGTGCGGCAGCTCCTCACCGAGAGTGCGATGCTCGCTGCGTTAGGCGGAGTCGCCGGGCTCGCGCTCGCCGCGGCGCTGGTGCGGCTCGGCGTCGGACTGGCCCCGGCAGACTGGCCGCGGCTCGATCAGGTGCACATCAGTGGTGCGGTCGTCGCGTTCGCCGTGGGCCTGACCGCGTTCGCCGTTCTCCTGTTCGGGGTCACGCCGGCCCTGTCGATTGCCGTACCGCATCTCGAGCGTGAGTTGCGGTCGAGCGGCGTTCGGGTATCCGCCGACCATCGCACCAGCCGGCTTCGGAGCGCTGTCGTCGTCGTGCAGGTCGCTTTCGCCGTCGTGATTCTGGCGGGTGCGGGGCTGGTTGCGCGGAGTCTCGCGCACATCGACGAGATCGATCTTGGATTCACGCCTCGACAGCAGCTCATTGCGGGACTCGAGCTCATGGTGCCGCCGACCACGGATACCGCCGAGCTCGCGCGCTACGGCGCGCGCTTTCGCAGCCTGGTGACGCAATCGGTGCAGCGTCTTGCCGTGACACCGGGCGTCGTCGGCGTCACCACCACGGCCGTCGAGCCGTTCTCGGCCACGGGTTTGACATCGCACTACCTGGCCGCCGGTCAGCCGCCGGAGGCGGCCTCGCACTACCCGATGGTCGATTGGGACGTTGCAGCGCCGGGCTACTTCCAGGCGTTGGGCATGCGCCTCGAGCGCGGCCGGTTCTTCGGACCCCAGGACGTGCCTAACGGAACGCCCACGGCGGTGGTCAGCGAGGCCCTGGCGCGTGCGGCATGGCCCGGACGCAACCCCATTGGGCAGCAGCTCAGCCTGGGGCTCTCGAACGCCCATCGGAAGTGGTACACGGTGGTCGGCGTCGTGGCCGACACGCGCTTTCGCGGCCTAACGCAAGCGCCGAGGCCTGCGGTATACGTCTCGGCGCCGGGAGAAGCGTTCGTCGGCGTCTGGCTCGCCGTTAGCACGCGGGGCAACCCGCGATCCATGCTCCCGGCGCTCACCCGCATCGTACGCGACATCGATCCCGACGCCGGCATCCGCAAGGTCGAGACCGGGGCCGCGCTTTTGTCCGCCCAAACGGCGCGCGCCCGCGCGCTCGCCACGACGTTAGGCGTTCTGGCCGCGACCGTCCTCCTGCTGGCCGCGTTGGGCGTTTTCGCGCTGTTGGCCGCGCTGGTCCGCGGACGCACGCACGAGATCGGCGTCCGCATGGCACTCGGCGCGTCCGACCGGAACATTCGGTGGCTGGTGGCCGCGCACGCCGTACGCATGGGTGCTCTTGGCGCCGGTATCGGCCTCGCGCTCGCCCTCGCCGGCACGCGGGTTCTCCGCGCGCAGCTCTATCAGGTAACGGCAACGGATCCACTCACCATGGCCGCGGTGGTTCTCGTGCTCATCGCCGCCGTCTTGGTGGCTGCGTACCTGCCGGCGCGGCGCGCGACGCGTGTCGATCCGATGATCGCCCTGCGCGCAGAGTAGCCCGGTCGTCCCGCGGCGCTCCCCAGCGGGCGCCGCGGAACATCGGACACTCATTCGTTAGGCGCGGAATTCCTTCGGCCGCTCGTGGTGCGCCTCGGACAGCGCGCGTTTGACGCCGTTCGCGTCGAGCTCCGCGCCGTACACCGGCGTGCCCGGCTGCTGCCGCCAGGAATCATCCAGGCCCCCCGCGTCCACGCTGTCGAAGCCGATTTCGTCGATCACCTTCATCACCACCTGCTTCGCCCGCGTATCGTCGCCGGCGACAGGCAGCGCCAGCCGCTTGTCGTCGCCTTTGGGCCGCGGCCGATCGACGATGTTGTGCGCATAGATCGTGTTGAATGCCTTCACCACCGGACGCCCCAGCTGCTCCGACACCCAGCGGCTTTCTGTCGTGCCGTCTTCGATCGATGCAATCTTTCCGTCGCGCTTGGGATAGTAGTTGCCCGTGTCCACGACGACCGTGTCGGCTTTCGCCGATGCGAAGAGATCCTTGGGCAGCTCTTTCACGTCTTTTTCGGGAATCGTCACGATGACGAGGTCTTTCTCGCGCGCCGCGTCTTTCGCCCACACGGGTCTGGCGCCCGTTTTCGATGCGACATCGACCAGCGATTCGGGACCGCGCGAATTCGCGATCGAGACGTCGTACCCGGCGGCCGTCAGCCGCCGCGCAAGGTTTCCTCCGATGTGCCCCGCGCCAATGATGCCGATCCTCATAGCTGCCTCCTGCGGAAGTTGAACACGTGCCACGAGCATCCTTCACGGGACGTGCCACCACGGGCCCGACCCGATGCCTAACGGGCACCGCCGAGGGATGCCATCGCACCGTCGAGCGCGTCGCGCGAGGGAAGGGTGCCCTGCGCCAGCCGCGCCGATCCGCCCCCGCGTCCGCCGGCGTCGGCGAGCACGGCCTTGAGCGTCCGCCCGGCGTCGACGCCGGAATCCTCGGACGCGGCAACGAGCACCGACGCATTCGGCGACTCGACGGCGCCGATGAACATCGCGCGCGGCAACGACGACGTCGCAAGCGCGAGCGGCCGCAGCTCGTCGAGCGAGCCCGCGACACGCCGCTCGACCACGCGTCGCACGCCGGCGGTGTCCGGTTGCGCGGCGTCGTACCTCTCGCGCGCGACGCGCGATGCCAGCTCCGTCTCGAGCTGCCGCAGCCGTGAGTCGGCGTCCTTGAGGCGCGTGCTCTGCCGCGCGACGAGGTCGGCCACTTCGTGCGGCGCCGCCGAGAGCGACTGCGCCAACCGCGACAACGCGTCGTGATCGGCGCGTGCTCGCTCGACCGCGCGCATCCCGCACACGAACTCGATCCGCGCCGACTGGCGCACTTTGTCGACTTTGCCGATGAGGATCGCCCCGATCTCCCCGGTCGCGCGCACGTGCGTGCCGCCGCAGGCGCTGCGGTCGAGGTCGGCGATACTCACGATGCGAAGTGTCCCTTCACGCGCCGACGCTTTGCGCAGTCCGGACGCGGTTGCCGCATCTTCATACGACACCGTTACCGGCCGATTCTCGAACACGATTTCGTTCGCGCGGCACTCGGCGCGCGCCGCTTGCTCGGCTGTGATCGAGGGGACGTCGACGTCGAGGGTCGACACACCGGCGCCGAAGTGCACGCTCACGGTTGCCCAACCGAAGAGATCCGCAACCACGGCCGACAGGAGGTGCTGCCCGGTGTGCTGCTGCATGTTGTCGAATCGCCGCGCCCAGTCGATCCGTCCGGTGACCGAGTCGTGCTCCACCGGCGCGTCGAGCACGTGCGCAATGCGCTCGCCTTCGTCGATCACGTCGCGAACTGTGGCGCCGCCGAGCGTGCCGGTGTCGTGCGGCTGTCCACCCGAGGTCGGATAGAAGGCGGTGCGCTCGAGATAGATCCGGCGGCCGTCGTCAGCGCGCTCCACGACGCGCGCGTCGAATTCGGTTTGGTACGCGTCGGCGTAGTAGAGGCGTGTGGTCATACGTCGAACCATGCGCGCGCGGCGCGCGCCGCGGTAGAGCCGCCTCACCTTGCTGCGCCCGGTGCTCGCGGTATCTTCTCGCGCGCCGTCCATCCTCTGGAGACCGGACATGAACGCGGTTCGCGTCAAGCTCTCGACGATGATGTTCCTGGAGTACTTCGTCTGGGGCGCCTGGTTCGTCACCATGGGGACGTACCTGGGGACGTCGCTCAAGTTCGACGGCACGCAGGTCGGCCTCGCGTACGGCGCCACGGCCATCGCGGCGATGATCTCGCCGTTCTTCGTCGGCATGGTCGCCGACCTGTTCTTCGCCACCGAGAAAATCCTGGCGCTGCTCCACATCGTGGGCGGCATCGTCTTGTGGATCGCATCCACGATGCACGGGTTCGGCGCGTTCTACGCCGTGCTCATCGTGTACGCGCTGTGCTACATGCCGACGCTTGCGCTCACCAATTCGATTTCCTTCGACCACATGACCGACCCGAGGCGCGAGTTTCCGCTCGTGCGCGTGCTCGGCACGATCGGGTGGATCGTGGCCGGGCTCATCGTCTGCGTTCTCAAGCTCGAGGCGACGGCGGTGCCGCTGCAGCTGGCGGCGGCGGCCTCGCTCGTGTTAGGCGTATTCTCGTTCGCGCTGCCGCACACGCCGCCCCACGCGGCGGGCAAGACGATCACCGTGCGCGACGTGCTCGGGCTCGATGCGCTGTCGCTGCTCAAGGACCACGCGTTCGCGATTTTCATCCTCGGCTCGTTCCTGCTCTGCATCCCGCTGCAGTTCTACTACACGTTCACCAACCCGTTCCTGAACGAAATCGGACTCCAGGACGCCGCGGCCAAGATGACGTTGGGCCAGTTCTTCGAGATCGGGTTCATGCTGCTCCTGCCGTGGGCGCTGTCGCGGTTAGGCGTGAAGCGGATTCTGTTGTTGGGCATGGCGGCGTGGGCGGTGCGCTATCTGTTCTTCGCGTTCGGCAACGTCACGGTGAACGTGTGGATGCTCTATGCCGGCATCATCCTCCACGGCGTCTGCTACGATTTCTTCTTCGTGACGGGGCAGATCTACGTCGATCAGCGCGCCGGCGTGTCGATCCGCGCGGCGGCGCAGGGCTTCCTGGCGTTCATCACGCAGGGCGTCGGCCTGTTCATCGGCTCGCTGCTGTCCGGTCCCGTGGTGGACAGGTACCGGCTGCCAGGCGGCGCCCACGACTGGCGGTCGGTGTGGCTCGTGCCGGCCTGCGGGGCGGCAGTGATTTTCGTGCTTTTCGCCGTGCTCTTCCGGCCGCGTGTGCCGACGGAGGAGCCGAAACCGGCGGCGGCCATCGCCGCCTAACGCGGGACATCACATGGTCGGCGACCCCGTGTCGCGTCGGGAATTCCTCGGTGACGTCGCGCTCGCCGGC
>DAHUXU010000264.1 GCA_027307005.1 Gemmatimonadota bacterium | reverse complement strand
GGTCGGCTCGTCGAGCAGCAGCACGTCGGCCGGCGTCACGAGCTGCCGCGCCAGTCCGACACGGCCGCGTTCGCCGCCGCTCAGTGTCTCGACCAACTGCTCGCGTGCGCCCTCCGGGTCGAAGCCCAAGCCGTGAAGGACTGCGTCGACGCGAGACGAATAGGTGTATCCGCCCTCGTGCTCGAACCGCTCCAGATCCCGCGCATACGCATCGAGGTCGTCCGGCGTCACCCGGTCACCGAGCGCGCCGATGCGTTCCGCCTGTTCGCCTAACGAACGCTCGAGCATGATCAGCGCCGAGAATGGCGCGGCCGCCGCGTCCCACACCGTGCGCGCACTGCCGAAATCCCGCAGCTGCTCGAGCAGCGCCAGGCGCAGGCCACTCGCCCGGCTCACTGTCCCCGCCGACGGCGCCATCGTGCCCATGATGAGCCGGAAAAGACTCGTCTTGCCGCTGCCGTTGCGACCGATGATGCCCCATCGTTCGCCGGCGCCGACGGTGAACGTCACGTCCGTGAGCAGCGACTCCGCTCCGAACGTGATGCTCACTTGAGACATCGACAGCTGGGTCATGGCCTACCGCGGCGTCGTCCGGTCACGAACCGGCGACCCACATCGCCCACTCGGATTCCGCCAGTCCGACCGTCAGCCGCCCCTGGCAGCGCACGAGGGGAGTGCGCAGCACCAGTGGCTCGTCGACCAGGAGAGCCAACCAACGCTCATCGGAGAGCCGTGCGGAACGAAGTCCGAGATCCGAGTACCGCCGCGAGTCTGTGTTCACGAGCGCAGGTACACCAAATCGTTGGACGAACCGCATGAGCTCCCCGCGCGATGCCGGGCGTTCGGCGAGATCCACGAAGTGCGCACGCACGCGACGTTCGGAAAAGAACCGCTGCGCCTTTCGGGTGTCCGCGCACTTGCGCGTACCGAAGATCTGCACTTCCATGGCCGCCTGTCGGGGAGCGAGTATATGTGCGTGCACGGAATCTACATGATCGACACGTCGCGCCCAGACGCGTGAGCGGCCCGCTGCGCTATCGACCCGCATGGTGGATACCGGGCGCACACGCCCGCACGCTGTGGGGCAAACTGATCCGCCGGAGAGCACGCATCGACACGCACCGAGAACGATGGGACACACCCGACGGTGACTTCATCGATATCGATCGACTCGATGCGAAACCGGAACACCCGCGCGTGCTCCTCTTGCACGGCCTGGAAGGCTCATCGCGGTCGCACTATGCACAGGGCCTGCTGGCGGCTGCACATCGACGCGGTTGGGCAGCCGATGTGTTGGCCTTTCGGTCGTGCGGCGGTGAGCCGAATCGGTTGCTGCGCTCGTATCACTCCGGCGAAACCGGCGACCTCGACTTCGTCATCCGGACGCTGATCGCCGAGCAGCCGGCGCAGCCGCTTGTCCTAACGGGAGTGTCTCTTGGCGGCAACGTGCTGCTCAAGTGGCTTGGCGAGCAGTCCGACAACGTGCCGTCGCAGGTTGTCGCGGCCGCCGCGATCTCGGTGCCGTTCGATCTGGCCCGGGGATCGCTGCACCTGCAGCACGGGCTCTCGCGACTTTACGAGTCCTACTTTCTGCGCAGTCTGCGGAAGAAGGCGATGGGGAAAGCGGCGCGCTTTCCGGGACACCTCGATACGCGCGCCATCCGGCGAGCGACGACGCTCTGGGACTTCGACGACGCAGTCACGGCGCCGATTCACGGCTTTCGGAACGCACGAGACTACTATGATCGATCGAGCTCGATCCACTGGCTCGCGGGTGTGCGGGTGCCCACGCTGCTGCTCAATGCCGTCGACGATCCGTTTCTGCCGTCGTCCGTGCTCGATGACGTGCGCACCATTGCACGCACGAACGCCGCGTTGCACGTCGAATTCGTCGCCAAGGGCGGACACGTCGGGTTCATCTCCGGCGTCGCGCCATGGCGAGCGGTGTACTACGCCGAGGCGCGCGCGATCGACTTTCTCGGCGGTGCACTCGAAGCGCGCGCGGCGCTCCAGTGACCGCGACGCCTAACGCAACGCGGCGGGCGACGCCGGCTGACTGGCACCGGGAGCGCGCCGACGAAAGCGCGCGGCAGGCCGCTGCCGTCGCGGGCCGAGGCCGACGCATCGGACGATTCCGTTTGCTCGCGTTCGCGCTCTTCGTGCTGGCGGCTGCCTGGGCGGTGGTCCCGGGGGCACCGTACGGATGGGTGTCGCTGATCGCGACCGGCATCGCCCTCGTCGGCTTCGCCATTCTCGTTAGGCGCCACCGGGCGAATCGCGCCGCGTTCGCCGCGCTCGATCACCGACGGATCTATCACGAGCGCGCCGTCCGCCGCATCGCGCGCGACTGGGCTGCGCTCCCCGTGCCGCGCGTGACCGACGACCTCGCGACTCACCCGTACGCGACCGACCTCGCGATCACGGGGCCGTCGAGTGTCCTCCAATTGCTCGACGTCGCATCCTCGGCCCCCGGTCGGCCAACGCTGCTCGGGTGGCTCCTCGGTTCGCCGCCGCCCGCCGCAACGATCACCGAGCGACAGGCCGCGGTTCGCGAGCTCGCCGCACGCGACGATCTCCGAGTCGAGCTCGGCGTGCTCGCCATCGGCATCGGCGATCTGAGCCCGATGACGCTCGAGCGCTTCTTCCTCTGGTGCGAATCCGAAGGGTCGCTCTCCGGGCGCGGCTCCGTACAATGGACCGGGCGCGCGTTCACCGCGTTGATCGTCGCCGCGATGTTGGTGCAGGCCGCGGGCACTCTTGCCCAACCGTGGTGGCTGGCTGTGGTCGTCGTTGCGCGCGGCTTCCGTCTCTTCGCCCGACGGCTCGCGCGGGAGAGCGGCGCGATACCGGCCATCTCGTTCGCTGCGTTAGGCGGTCATCGCGCAATGCTGGCGGCGATTGCCGAAACGAAATTCCAGGCGCCGCGCCTGGAGGCGATGGCGACCCGCTTTCGCGAAGGGCCCGGCGCCGCAGCCGCGCTTCGACGCGTCGAGCGCATCGCCGCATGGGACGAGGTCCGCCAGTCGCCAATGCTTCACTTCGCGCTCGATTGGCTGCTCCTGTGGGACTTCCACGTGGGCGCGGCGTTCGACGCCTGGAAACGAACGTCCGGTCGACATGTGCGCGGTTGGCTCGGGGCCCTCGGCGAAGTCGAAGCCCTCACTGCTCTTTCGACACTCGCGTACGATGAGCCGCTCTGGACCTTCCCCGACATCCACGACGACGAACCCGTAACCATCGAAGCCGAAGGTCTCGCGCATCCGCTGATTGCCGATGCCCAACGCGTCGCCAACGACGTCACCGTTGGACCGCCAGGCACGTTCCTCCTCATCACCGGGTCCAATATGTCCGGCAAGAGCACACTGCTCCGCGCGCTGGGAGTGAACTGTGTGCTCGCGCAAGCCGGCGGTCCGGTCTGCGCATCGCGGTATCGATCCCACACGCTCCGTGTATTCGCGAATATGCGCATCGAAGACTCGCTCGCCGACGGCGTCTCCCTCTTCATGGCTGAGCTGCGCCGACTCAAGACCGTCGTCGACAACGCGCGCACACACGAGCCCGGCCAATCTCCCGTATTGTATTTATTCGACGAGATCTTGCACGGAACGAATTCATCGGAGCGACGTGTTGCCGCTCGCATCGTGCTGGGCCATCTTCTCGAAGCTGGCGCCATCGGCGCGGTCACGTCACACGATCTTTCGCTCGCCGCGGCCGAACCCATTCAGAGTGCGGCGCGCTGCGTGTCGTTCGCCGATTCGATCGACCGCACGAGCGGCACGCCCGTCTTGCACTTCGACTATCGACTCCGTGAGGGCCTTGCGACATCGACGAACGCTCTAGCATTGCTGGATCTTGTCGGACTGGGTCCGGATCTCGCCTGAGCAGTATCGGGACACCATTGCAGCATCACCATCATTTGCGAGCCTCGTTTTCCGATCCATGCGCGTACTCTTTCTCTCCACCTTCATACTCGGCCTGGTGCTCGGCGTCGTCAGCATGATCGCCGGCATCGATCGAGATCAGCGCCGTGGCCGCTGGGTCAAGTATTTCAATCTTCCAACCATCGGCACCGCGGCGATGCTCTTCGGTATCGTCGGTTACCCATTGGCCAAGTACACATCGCTCAAACCCGGTGCGACTGTCGTGATCGCGGCGGCCGCGGCCCTGGCGGGCGGCATTGGCATGGTTGCGGTCATCGCCGGATGGGCATTACCGAGCGCAGCGCGTGACATCCCGGACGAGCGATATCAGCTTCAGGGACACCTGGCCAAGGTCACGAAGTCGATCGACGGATCGCAGGGCGGCCAAATCGCGTTCGAGGTCGAGGGCAAGCGTCAGATAGCGACCGCCGCTAGCCTCGACGGAACACCCATTGCCGTGGACGCTGAAGTCGTGATCGAGCGCCTCGAAAATGGCGTTGCCTATGTGGAGCGCTGGACCACGATCGCCAAGCAACTCGAGTTGCCGTCGTAGTCGATCGGGCACCTGGTTCGGACGCTTGCGCGCGTAGCCGGCACTCCGTATATGGTGCAACACGAGGTGCGCCCCATGTCGGATGCGTTGGTCTTCGCAATCGTCTTCATTGCGTTCGTGGTGCTACGCATCGTCGCGGCGACCATTTTCTTCCTCTGCCTGCTGCCGGACGGCGATCGCTGTCCCAATTGCGACACTCCCACGCTGCGCATTCAGTCACGCGGCTGGAATTTGCTCATGCCCTGGTTTCGCACCAGCTGGTGTTATGCGTGCAACTGGGAAGGACTGCTGCGAAACGGTGCGCTGTCTCCCCAGGTCCAAACGCACGAGCAGCCGCGCCACGACGTGAAGACCTGACGCCGGCGTCAGTCCATACGAGAGCGACCGGCCACCCACACGCCTAACCACGCCGGCCAGTTGCCGCTCAGTTCGACGAAATCATCGAAGTAGACAAGACCGAGAGATTCGAGTTGCTCGGTGAGTTCGACGATCGCGTCATCGGCGTGCAGCGGTCCAACGGCCACGAGTTCTCCCTCGACGCGAAACTCATCCGGCGTGAGCCCGAACTGGGCGTCGATCGCAGCACGCGCCAACCCGGCGCGTTCGAACGCCGCCTTGCGAATCAGCATCGTGGGCGCGTCCGACGGCAAGGAAAGCGGCATGTCTCAAGTTTGTCGCGAAGCGCTCGACGTGTCTACCTGCACGACCGCACTGGGCGATTAGCTTTCTCGCATGAGCGCGCATTCTTCCTCCGTTTCAAATGCGGAGATGGATCTCGATGTCATCGTCGTCGGAGCCGGTCATGCCGGCACCGAAGCCGCGGTCGCGGCCTCTCGACTCGGTGCGCGCGTCGGGCTCATTACCGCTGCGCTCGAGACAATCGGCCAGATGTCGTGCAATCCTGCCATCGGCGGCATCGCCAAGGGCACTGTTGCGCGAGAAGTCGATGCGCTTGGCGGAATCATGGGCCGTGCGACGGACCTCGCAATGCTGCAGTTCCGGATGCTCAATCGCAGCAAGGGACCGGCAGTGTGGGCCCCGCGTGCGCAGTGTGATCGCGGGCTGTATCGTCGCGCCGTCCGATCGCTCCTCGAGGCGCAGCCGACGCTGCACACGATCCAGGGCACCGTCGCTCGCCTGCTCATCGACGAGGAAGAGCGCCGCGCGTTAGGCGTAGAGACGCTCGAGGGCCGGCGTTTCACATCGCGATGCGTCGTGATCACCGCCGGCACCTTCCTGCGGGGCCGCATTCACATCGGTACGGACACCAAGCTCGCCGGCGGACGGGCGGGTGATGCACCGGCCGTTCATCTCGCACAGCAGCTCGAGGATCTGGGGCTCGAGGTTGCGAGGTTCAAGACCGGGACCCCGCCGCGCGTCGATGGCCGGTCCGTCGACCTCACTCGTCTCGAGCGGCAAGACAGCGAAGTGGACGCCTTCGACTTCACGTGGTCGCACTTTTGGCCGACGCCTCGTCGGACTGCCGCCGGCACCAGACATCCCGCCCAACTCCCGTGCTGGATTACCTACGCCGGCGCAGACGTGAAGCGCATCATCGCCGACAACATCGATCGCTCCGCGATGTACGGCGGCGCGATCGCTTCGCGCGGGCCGAGATACTGCCCGAGTGTCGAAGACAAAATCGTGAAGTTTCCCGACGTCGAGCGGCACCAGGTATTCCTGGAGCCCGAGGGACACGACACCGCAGAGCTGTACGTCAACGGGCTCTAGACGTCGCTCCCCGTCGATGTGCATCTGCAGTTCCTGCACGCCGTCCCGGGTCTCGAGCGCGCTCGGATGACGCGCGCCGGATACGCAATCGAGTACGACTATTATCCTCCCACCCAGCTCGACTCGACCCTGCAGCTCAAAGCACTCGGCGGTGTGTACCTGGCGGGGCAGATCAACGGCACCTCGGGATACGAGGAAGCGGCAGCCCAGGGCGTGGTGGCCGGAATCAACGCAGCGCGTTCCGCGTGCGGCGGCGACGCCTTCGTTCTCGGACGCGAGACGTCGTACATTGGCGTGCTGATCGACGACCTGGTGACGCGAGGCGTGGACGAGCCGTATCGGCTGTTCACGTCGCGGTCTGAATTCCGCCTAACGGTGCGGCAGGACAATGCCCTGCGCCGATTGTCGCCTCGCGCCATGGCGTTGGGCATGCTCTCGGGCGCGGAAATCGCGGCCGTCGAGCTGCGCCTGTCCGACGAGGATCAGGCGCTGCGGCTGGCTCGCGAGACGAGCGCGGAGCCCGGCGATGTGGGGATGCTGCTCGACGCCGCGGGCAGCGCGCCGCTCGGGCACGCGGTGCGCGTCGCCGAGCTCGCCAAGCGGCACGGGGTGTCGCTCGACGCCGTGATGCGCGCCACGGGCATCCGCGGCGCGCTCTCGGCGGAGGCCGTGGCGTCGGCCGAGCTGGAGCTCAAGTACGCCGGGTATTTCGAGCGGGAGCGGGTGCAGGCCTCGCGGCTGCAGCGCATGGGCGATTTTGCGTTAGGCGCCGACATCGAGTATGCGGGGATGCGGTCGCTGTCGTTCGAGGCGCGGCAGAAGCTGGGCGCCATCCGTCCGCTGACGCTGGCGCAGGCTGCGCGCATCCCGGGGATCAGCCCGAGCGATCTGCAGAATCTCGTGCTCGAAGTGACCAAGCGTCCCGTGTCCCGGATCCCCGCGGGCGATGCGGCGGGAGCCTCGGCGGACGCGGTCTCCGACGCTTGACGCATTATTCGCATTCTGCTAATAAAACACGCGGCCTGTCGGGCCGAGCGGAGCTCATCACGGGAGGTTGACAGTGCGGATCCTTGCATTGCTCTTGTGCGTTGCGATCGCACGTCCGCTTTGCGCACAAGAGTCGAGTGCGCGGGGCGTCGTGCAGCAGCGAGGGCCGACGATCACGGCGAGCGGGCACGGTGAAGCCCGCGTCACGCCGGATCGCGCGACGCTGTCGATTGGCGTGCAGACGAAGGCGGCGACGGCGGCCCAGGCGAGTGCCGACAACGCCCGCCGGCAGCGCGCGGTGATCGATGCGCTCAAGTCGTTAGGCATCACCGACCAGCAGATCTCGACGGTGGAGTACAGCCTCTATCCGGAGAGCGCGCCGACGACGGACAGCGACCGTACGCCGCGGATCATCGGCTACACGGCATCGAACACCGTACGCGTCGACGTCCGGCAGATCGATCGCCTGGGATCGCTCATCGACGCGGCACTCGGCCACGGCGCGAACACGATCAATTCCTTGGATTTTTCCTCGTCGAACGAAGATGATGCGCGGCGAGCCGCCCTGGCCCAGGCCGTCCAGCGAGCACGCGGCGATGCGGACGCCATGGCAAAGGGCGCCGGCGGTCGGTTAGGCGCGCTGATCGAGCTGACGTCCCAAGCCGCGCCCCGGCCGATTCAGTTTGGCGCGCGGATGGCATTGGCAGCTGGATCGGAGACGCCGATCAGCCCGGGGAGCGAAACTGTTAGCGTAGATGTTAGCGGCAAGTGGCTATTCATCGAGCCATGAGGGCTTCTTGGCGCGCAAGTGGCCGTATGCTGCTCCTATGATGACGCATATATCTCGGTGAGCATCGCGCAAAGTTTCACGTGAAACTGTGGCTCGGCGGCGAGTCGATGTTTCACGTGAAACATTAGAAGGGTCTTCCATTGAAGAATCACTGGTTATATTGGCGGCGCGCGAACGTATTGTAAGAGACCCT
>DAHUXU010000258.1 GCA_027307005.1 Gemmatimonadota bacterium | reverse complement strand
CAACGCGGCGCAATTCGAGCGCGGGCGCGCGTTTCGGCTTCGCCTGCGCGACGGACGGGTCGATGCGCGCACGGAGCGCTCGACGGTCGACGCCCCGGCGCCGCCGGTGCCGGAGCGCTGACCGTGTCGTACGAAGAAGATCTCGCCCGCATCGAGGCGATCGTCGCCGAGCTTGGCCGCGACGATGTGGCGCTCGATCGCGCGCTCGCCCTGTTCGAGGAAGGCGTCGAGCGACTGCGCTCGGCGTCCAAGGCGCTCGAGCGCGCCGAGGCCCAAGTCCGCGTGCTCATCGAGCGCGCCGATGGCACGTTCGAGCTTGGCGAGTTCGGCGGCTGACGCGGTCGCCGGGCAGTTCGCGACCGACCGGGCTGCGGTGGACGCGGCGCTCCACGTGCTGTGCGAGCGCGAGCTCGACGGTGTGCCTAACGCTGTCGCGGCGGCCATCCGCTACAGCCTGCTGGGCGAGGGGAAGCGGCTGCGCGCGCTGCTGCTGCTCGCGGCGTATCGCGCATCCGGCGGGGCAGACGATGCGAGCGCGCTCGCGGCGGCCGTCGAGATCGTGCACGCGTACTCGCTGGTTCACGACGACCTCCCGTGCATGGACGACGACGACGTGCGCCGCGGGCGCCCCACCACGCACAAGGTGCACGGCGCGGTGGTCGCCGCCACGGCCGGCATCGCGATGGTGCCGCTCGCCGCGCGCGCGGCGTGCGATGCGGCGACCGCGCTCGGGGTGCCGCGGGGCGCCCGCGGCGCCATGGTTCGAGAACTGATGCGTGCATCCGGTGCGGGCGGCATGGTGGGCGGACAACTCCTCGATCTGGCAGGCGAGGGACACACGTTGTCGCTCGCCGACCTCGAGCGGGTGCATGGCGCGAAGACCGGAGCGCTCATTGCGGCATCGGTGCGCATCGGCGGGATCGCGGCGCGCGCGACGCCCGCTCGGGCCGAGGCGCTGGACCGCTACGGCCGGGCAGTGGGTCTGGCGTTCCAGATCGCCGACGACGTGTTGGACGTGACGGCCACCACCGCCCAGTTAGGCAAGACGGCCGGCCGCGACGCAGCATTGGGCAAGAGCACCTATCCGGCGCTGCTCGGCATCCCGGGCGCTGTCGCGCGGGCGGACGCGCTCACGCGCCAGGCGTGCGATGCGCTCCGCGCGCGCGATCTGCTGACGCCGTCGCTCGAGCGCCTGGCGCGGTTCGTCGTGTTGCGTACCTCGTAGTCTCTGACAATTCAGGCATGTCCATTCTCGATCGCATCGAAACACCCGCGGATCTCAAGACGCTGACGCGCGACCAGCTGCGCACCCTGGCGGCGGAGGTCCGCGCCGCGCTGATCGACAGCTGTTCGCGCACCGGCGGACACATCGGCGCCGGCCTGGGCGTGGTGGAGCTGACGGTGGCGCTCCACTACGTGCTCGACGCGCCGCACGACCAGATCGTCTGGGACGTCGGGCACCAGGGCTACCCGCACAAGATGCTCACGGGCCGCAAGGACCGGTTCGAGACGCTGCGCCAGGAAGCGGGCATGTCGGGATTCCTCAAGCGCGATGAGAGCCCCTACGACGCCTTCGGCGCCGGCCACGCCGCCACCGCGATTTCGGCGGCGTTAGGCATCGCGACCGCGCGCGACCTCCGCGGCGAGGACTTCCGCGTCGCCGCCGTCGTCGGGGACGGTGCGCTCACGAGCGGGCTGGCCTACGAAGGCCTCAACAACGCAGGCGCATCGGACCGCGACATCCTGGTCATCCTCAACGACAACGAGATGTCGATCGCGCCGAACGTCGGCGCCATCTCGAAGTATCTGGGCTCGATCCAGCGCAACCCGATTTACAATCGGGTGCGCGGCGCCATCGGCTTCGTCGTCGATGAGCTGCCAGGCCCGCTCTCGGCCATCGGCACACTCGTGCGGCGCTGGGAGGAGAGCATGAAGAGTCTCCTCACGCCCGGCGTGTTGTTCGAGGAGCTGGGCTTCCGCTATTTCGGTCCGGTGGACGGCCACGACATCAACGTGCTCGTCGACACGCTCGAGGCGGTGAAGGGCATGCGCACGCCGCGCCTCGTCCACGTGATCACGCAGAAAGGGAAGGGGTTTCCCGCCGGCGACCACTCGGAAAAGTGGCACGCGCTGCCCCCGGGCCACGACCCGGCCACGGGCAAGCCGCGCCGCGCATCGACGGCCAATCCGGCGTACACCGCCGTGTTCGGCAAGGGCCTAACTGAGTTGGGCGGAGAGCGCCGGGACATCGTGGCCATCACCGCCGCCATGCCGGCCGGCACCGGCACCGGCGTCTTCGCCAAGAGCTTTCCCGCCCGGCATTTCGATGTCGGCATCGCCGAGGGACACGCGGTCACGTTCGCCGCCGGCATGGCGACGCGCGGCACACGGCCCGTCTGCGCCATCTACTCGACGTTCCTCCAGCGCGCGTACGACAATCTCATCCACGATGTCGCGCTCCAGCATCCGCCGGTGATTTTCTGCATGGATCGCGCGGGCCTCGTCGGCGAGGACGGCCCCACCCACATGGGCCTGTACGACATCGCCTACTTGCTCGCCGTGCCCGGCATGGTGGTCACCGCGCCGAAGAACGGCGCCGAGCTGATCGCGCTGCTCAAGGCGGCGCTCGACCACACGGCCGGACCGTTCTCGATCCGCTACCCGCGCGACGCGGCGCCCGACGCCGTGCCCGCCGCATCCGGCATCCCGGCCGCTCCGTTAGGCACGTGGGAGGTGCTGCGCCAGGGCGGCGACTACGCCATCTTCGCCGTCGGCACCATGGTGCTCCCCGCGCTCGCCGCCGCGGAACAGGTGGCCGCCGACGGGATCGAGTGCACCGTGGTGAACTGCCGCTACCTCAAGCCGTACGACGAAGTCACGCTCAACGCGATCCTCGCGCACCACAAGCGCGTGCTCGTGGTCGAGGAAGGCACCGTGATCAATGGATTCGGCGCGTTCATGTCGACCGTAATCGAACGGCTCGACCCGGCGGTGCGCGTGGCCGTCCACGGTGTGCCGGATCGGCTCATCGAACAGGCGCCGCGCCAGCGACAGCTCGAGATGACGGGACTCGATGCGACTGGGATTGCGCGCCGCATTCGCGCGCTCCGCGAGACCGAGGCGGTCACCGGGTGACGCGCCTCGGCGTAGTAGGCAATCGCCGCTACGAACGGCTGCACGACGTGCTGCTCACGCTCAAGCGGCGCGGCCCCGACCTCGGCATGACGCTGTTCTACGAGAACGAGCTCCTCGACGCCGGCGCGGACGGCGAGCTGCTCGACGACCCCACACGCATCGACGCTTTGCTCACCCTGGGCGGCGACGGCACGATGCTCCGCGGCGCGCGTCTCGTTGCGGGCCGACAAATCCCGATCCTTGGCGTCAACCTCGGGCGACTTGGGTTTCTCACCGCCTGCGCAGGCGAAGAGCTCGAGAGCGCGCTCGAGCGGTTCGCCCAGGGCGACTACACCGTGCAGCACCGCATGGCGCTCGAAGCGCGCACGTCGCGCGAGCAGAGCGACCGGCGGCGTGCGCTCAACGATCTGGTGCTGCACAAGGGCGGATTCGCGCGCGTCGTGCACCTGCGCGTGTCCGTGAACGGGGAGACGATAGGTGCGTTCGTGGCCGATGGCCTCATCGTTTCTACGCCAACCGGATCAACGGCGTACAGCCTGTCTGCCGGCGGTCCCGTCGTCGTGCCGACAGTCGAGTCCATCGTGCTCACGCCGATCTCCCCGCACACGCTCGCGGTCCGACCCGTCGTTCTGCCTCCCTCGGCCGAGGTGGTCGTGCAAGTAGAAGATGGGCCCGAAGAGCTTTTGGTGACGATCGACGGCCAGACCGGTACGACATTCGGCACGGGCGACACGCTCACCGTGCGGCGGGCGGATCGGCCGGTGCTCTTGGTGACTTTCCGTGGCGCAACGTTCTTCAGCCGCATGCGGCGCAAGCTGACGTGGGGCGGATTACGGGAGCGCGACGAGAACGACAGGTGCTGACCGAGCTGCGCATTCGCAATTTCGCGATCATCGAAAGTCTCATGCTGCCGCTCGAACCGGGGTTCAACGTGCTCACGGGCGAGACGGGGGCGGGGAAGTCCATCGTCGTCGGCGCGCTGGCACTTCTGTTAGGCGAACGCGCCAGCGCCGACGTGATTCGGACCGGCGCCGACAAGGCGACGGTCGAGGGCGTCTTCGATGCGGGCACGCAGGGCGGTGTGCGCGCGCTGCTCGACGCGCACGGCATCGACACCGACGATGGAATGGTCGTGCTGCGCCGGGAGATCGCGGCGTCCGGCCGTACGCGGGCCTGGATCAACGATGCAGCCGCGACGGCCGGTGTGCTGGCCGATGTGGGCCGCGCGCTCATCAATTTGCACGGGCAGCACGAGGCGCAGTCGCTGCTCGATGCCGACTCGCAGCGCGATCTCCTCGACGCGTTTGCAGGTGCGACTGCCGCCGCCGCGGCAGTGCGCGAGCGTTTCGATACCGTGCACGGGCTCGCATCGGAGATCGAAGCGCTGCGCCGCCGCGCGGCCGACGCCGAGCGCCGCGCGGATTACCTGCGCCACGTGGCGCACGAAATCGAAGACGCCAAGCTCTCGCCCGGCGAAGCCGAGTCGCTCGAGGAGGAGGCGCGCCGACTCGAGCACGCAGACGAGCTGCGCTCGCTCGCACAGGGCATGGCCGACCTCCTCCAACAGTCCGACGGCGGCGTGCTGCCGGGCCTCGCCCAGTTGCAGCGGTCGCTGGCCGCCATTCAGCGCATCGATCCCTCGCTGTCGCGTCTCCAGGAGCTGTTCGACAACGGGTATTACGCGCTCGAGGAGCTCGCGCGCGCGCTGGACGACTACGCCGGCGCCGTCGATCTGGATCCCGCGCGACTGGCGGATGTCGAGCGCCGCCGGGACGTGGTCTTTCGCCTAACGAAAAAGTACGGGCCCACGGTGGCCGACGTCCTCGAGGCCGGACGGGCGGCGCGCGCCGAGCTCGATCTCGTGGACACCGC
>DAHUXU010000249.1 GCA_027307005.1 Gemmatimonadota bacterium | reverse complement strand
GCGCCCGGGCCGCGACGGGCGCGCGGGAGCGGGCTCTCGCCGGGCCGTTCGACGAACACCCCGGGGCGCGCGCCGGCGCCGCCGCGGCGGAACAGCTCGCCGAACCCTCCGCCGCTGACGATCGCCTTCTTGACCCGGTCGATCACCGGCTGCGGCGCCGTCTTGGCGGCAGCCAGCGAATCGAGCACGTGGTCGATCTTGTGCGCGCTGATGATGCTGTCGCGCTTGGCGGCCGGCGAGAGCGGCTTGGCCTTGGGTGCTTTCCCGCGCATGTTCCACGACACGTGCTGCAGGCCATCGCCGCCCGGGCCGCGCATGGCCGCGACCGTGTCGCCCTTGGCGTCGGTGACGACGATGTGCACGGTGTCCCCGCGCTTGCCGTTCGTTAGGCGATAGGCGAAGTCGGCGCCGTACGGCGCGCTGCGTCCCTCGAACAGCTCCTGGCCGGGATTCAGATCGGGCCCCGGCGCCTCGCCGTACTGGTACGCGATGCCCGGCTTGAAGAAGTACTGCGACTGCGCGAGCACCGTATCGGTCATCTGCTCGAGCGGACCGATGTTCACGATCCAGATGCTGCGCCCGTGCGTTGCCGCGATGAGGTCGTGATCGCGCGGCTGGATCTTGAGGTCGTTCACCGGGACGGTCGGCAGGCCGGTCATGAAGCGCTGCCAGTGCGCGCCGCGATCGATCGAGACATACGCGGCGACGTCGGTGCCGACGAACAGCAGGTCGCGGTTTTCCGGATCCTCGCGGACGACGTGCAGAAACGCGGGGCCGTCCTTCGGCAAATCGTTGACGAGGGAGCGGAAGGTCTTGCCGCCGTCGTTCGTCACGTAGAGGTACGGCGTGAAATCGTTGGTGCGGTGCCCGTCGAACGCGACGTAGAACGTGAGGGTGTCGAAGTGCGAGGGCTCGATGCGCACCACGTACGTGCGCGGCGGAACTCCCGGGAATCGCGTCGTGATGTTCTCCCAAGTGGCGCCATCGTTAGGCGAAAGCCACACGTTGCCGTCGTCGGTGCCCGCGTACAGCAGGCCGGGCTTGAGGTACGATTCGGCGAGGGTCGTGATGGTGCCGTACGTCTCGGCGCCGGTGGCGTCGTTGGTGATGCCGCCCGTCGTCTTGGTGCTGATGCGAACCTTGACGGAATCCTTCGTCGAGAGGTCGGGCGAGATCGGGTAGATGTGATCGACGCGATCCGTCGATTTGAGTACGCGGTTGCCGCCGATGTACAGCGGGCTCGCAGAGTGCGGCGAGTTGAAGAACGGCGTGTCCCAATTGTAGCGGAGATCGAGGTCGATCGAATCTGCCTTCTGCTTCGCGCGGAACTCGGCGATGCGCTTCTTCATGGCCGCCGTTTCCGGCTGCGTGGAGTCGCCGCGCACGACGAGGATCGAATCTTCCCACGCGAGATGCGATTCGCGCCACGTCGGCTTGTCGAGGAACGTACGCTCGCCGGTGCTGTAGTCGAGACGGCCGATGGCGCCGCCCTGCGATTCGGCGTAGATGATGTTCGGGTTGGTCGGATCCTGCGCCGTGTAGAATCCATCGCCGCCGCCGACGGTGAACCAGTCGCGATTCATGATCGCGCCTTCTTTCTTGGTGCTCGGCCCGCACCAGCTGCCATTGTCTTGCAGTCCGCCGCAGACGCGATACGGCACGGCGAAGTCGTAGCTCACTTCGTAGAACTGCCCGATCGGGAACGTGTTGAGGAAGACGTAGTTTCCGCCGCGGTCCCAGGTTTGCGAGACGCCGCCGTCATCGCCAACGACGAAGTGCTGTCCGTCGTTCGGATCGATCCACATCGCGTGGTGGTCGACGTGAATGCCGACGGTCGCGTTGCGTACGGTCTTGCCGCCGTCGTCGGAGAAGTTCACGGGCGTGGATGACCAGTACACGCGATCGGGGTTTTCGGGATCGACGCGGACCTGCGAGTAATAAAACGGGCGCACATCCCTGTCGTTCATCCACTTCCACGAGGCGCCGCCGTCCTCGGAGCGATAGAGTCCGCTGAGGAGGCGGGTGTGCTGTGATGCGTTAGGCAACGTGTCGCTGGCCGGCACCGGGAAGGGCGGCTTGCCGCCGCGAATCGAATCGGCTTCGACGACGGCATACACGATCTTCGGATTGCTGAGCGCGATGGCGATGTTGATGCGGCCGAGCATCGTCGTGGGCCAGCCGTTGCCTTCGATTTTCTTCCAGGTGTTGCCGCCGTCGGTCGTCTTCCAGAGCGCGCTGCCGGGGCCGCCGCTCTGCAGGAACCACGGACCACGGACGCGCTCGTAGCTCGAGGCGTAGAGCGTATTCGGGTCTTTGGGGTCCATGGCGACGTCGATGAAGCCGGCCTTGTCGCTCACGAACTTGATGAGCTTCCAGGTCTGGCCGCCGTCGGTGGTCTTGTAGAGGCCGCGGTCCTTGTTCGGCCCCCAGGCGTGGCCTAACGCAGCGACGTAGACGATGTTCGGATCGGTCGGGTGGACGACGATGCGGCCGATCTGCTGCGTGTTCTCGAGGCCCATCAACTTCCACGTCATGCCGCCGTCGGTGCTCTTGTAGATGCCGCCGCCGGGCAAGATCGAATTGCGGGTGTTTTGCTCGCCGGTGCCGGCCCACACGATGTTGGTGTCGGATGGCGCGATGGCGAGCGCACCCATGGAGACGACCTTCTCGTGCTCGAAGATCGGCCGGAACGTGATCCCGGCGTTGGTGGTTTTCCAGATGCCTCCGCCGGCCGCGGCGACGTAAAACGTCTTGGACGGACTGGGAATGCCGGCGATGTCGGCGATGCGGCCGCCCATGTTGGCGGGGCCGACGTTGCGCCAGCGGAATCCGGCGATCGTGGCGGAGTCGAGCTGCGCGCCGTGGGCGGCTTGCGCGGCGGCCGCGGGCGCGATCAGCAGCGCACAGGCTGTGAGGCGGAGAAGAGAGCGCATACGGCGAGGGCAGGGGGAATGGGGGAGAAGGACTGGCGTGAAAACCGGTGCGTCGGGCGTCGTGTTAGGCATCGTCACCGCGCGGCGGCGCTGTCGATGAACGTCGTCAGATCCTGGCGCAGCCGCGCCATGCTCGGCGAGTCGATGTAGACCATGTGACCGGCGCCAAAGTGATCGGTGGTGATGTCGGCGCGCGCCTTGTCGCTGAGCGCGAGGTGGTCGAGCGTGTATTCCACGGCGTAATACGGTGTCGCCGTATCGTAGTAGCCCATCGCGACGAACAGCTTCATGTACGGATTCTTGGCGAATGCGCGCTCGAGATACGGCGTGACGTCGAGGAATCCTTCACGTTGCGGATAGCGCCAGCGGCCGATGCCGCCGCCGAGAATCCAGTACATCTCGTCGTCGGAAAACCCGAGGTCGCGGCGGACGTAGTCGTTCAAGACGGGCGTGAAGGTGTTCTCGATGTCCGCATCGCTCGGGTCGAACGCGCCGCGCTCGGCGCCGTCGTCGGTTGCGTAGGCGGTGAAGCGGCCATCGAGGCGGCCGACGGTCTGGTGCTCATCACGGAGCAGCTCCTGATCGAAGCGGCCGAGCGGGATGCGCAGGTCGTTGTGGTCGATGAACGCGGGCGAGAGGCCGGTGAAGCGGGACAGGGTGTCGATCACCGCCTTACGTTGGGCAGCCGTTAGGCTTGCGCCGCGCTCGAGCGCCAGCGTGTAGCCGTCGCCGGCGAACTGCTCCGCCTGCGCGGTGACCTGTTCGACGGTCTGCCGCTGCAAATCCGCCGGAAGTTTTTTTGTGGTACCACGCGATCGCCGTGTACGACGGCAGGAATCCAACGAAGCCGAGGTCGTTGCCCTTCTGATCGGACAGGGTTTCGAAGTTGAGCACCGTCGAGATGAGGACGATGCCGTTGAGTGCGATGCCGCGATCGGCGAGCACTCCTGAAAGACCGGCGGCGCGTGTCGTGCCGTAGCTCTCGCCGGCGAGGAACTTGGGCGAGAGCCAGCGTTCGTACCGGGTGAGATAGAGGCGGATGAATTCCGCCACCGAGCGCAGGTCTTCGGTGACGCCCCAGAAGTTCGGTCCGAGCGCCGGCTTGGACGGTCTGCTGTATCCGGTGCCGACCGGGTCGAGGAATACGAGATCGGTTTGATCGAGCAGTGTGTACGGGTTGTCTTCGAGTGTCGGGGGCGGCGCAGGCGGCGAGCCATCCGCGTTCAACTTGACGCGTCTCGGGCCGAAGGCGCCGAGGTGCAGCCACACGGTGGATGATCCCGGGCCGCCGTTGAACACGAATGTGAGCGGGCGCTTCGCGGGATCGGATGTTCCATCCTTAGTATAGGCGACGTAAAAGATGTAGCCCTCGGCGACGCCGGTGGTGTCGTTCCGAATGGGAAGCATGCCGGTGGTCGCGGTATAGGCGAGGGTCGCGCCCTTGAGCTGCATGGTGTGGTGCGTGACCACGGGCGGTCGCCTGGCGATCTCGGAGATGCGGATCGAATCGTCAGCGGTGTGTGCCGAGTCGCGCGAGGAGCGAGCAGCGGGCGACGGCGCAGCGTGCGCGGAGTCGGGAGGGCGCGCGCCCCGCCGCGCGTGTTGAGCGTGTGCGTTAGGCGCGCTCAGCGCGATGAGCGCGGCAGCGGCGAGCGCGAGGGGTGCGATCGAGCGAGTGACGCCGTCGCGGCGTCGGATGATCCACATCGGATCCAGCGTACCGGGCATTGGTGCGCTCCACGCAGTGTGGAAGGCCTGGCTGCTTCGGCGAGAAGCGGGCAGGACCGGCGGAACACGTGTCAACCGCCTTACGCGGTGGGTTTACGGAACGCTGACGGAAATTGCAAAGTCGTCGGGGCCGCCGCTCACTATCTGTCTATCTGTGGGTGGCGTACCACGCGGCGAAGATGGCGAGCGCGATGGCAGCGAGCGCCATGGCGCGTGCACCGAATCGCGGGCGGAAAGAGAACAGTCGGGACGAACTCCGTCGAGAGGCGGTGCGTTTTGGATCATTCGTCGGCGGGGAAGCGGGCTCGTCGAAGATGCGTTCTATGGATTGGTCCGGCGATGGCGCTGGAGGAGGCGGCGGCTCGGGAGGCAGGGTGTCGCCAGGCGACGTAGCGTCGACGGTCGATATCGGGCGAAGGTCGGCGGCGATGCGGGGGGATGAAACCGGCGCCGGCGTGGCGCGGCGAGGCTCGAACGGACGAACGCGAGGCGAACGGACTCGGTCAGAGGCGTTAGGCGACTGGACGACCGGGTGGCGCGGCACACTGGTATCAAGGAGAGGGATTGGCTCTTCTGGGGTTTCGGGCGGCGCCTGGTCAGACATCAGATGATATGATGACCATGCGATTGCCGTACGCTTGGGATTGAGGTCAGCTGGAGCTTCGGGCGAAAGCAACTCGAAGAACGGGATCACATGCGGTCGGTGCCCATCGAGCCGGATGATGGCCGCAGTCGCCTCGGTGCTCGCCGAGTCCCGCAGCAGCGCAACCGACCATGCCTCGGGGAAGAGTGCGGCGTGCATTGCGACATCGCCCGGCGATATGCGAATTCCGCCCTGGCCTCCGCATCGATACCAGCCGACGGCGCGCACACCGCTCGCGCTGAGTTGGGCGATGATCGCGCCGAGCGCTGAGCGCAGATCGGCGTCGGGCCCGATGTCGGCGGAGCCGCCGGGCTGGACGCCTTCGATGAGCAGATAGTCCATGCGCAGGCGGGGACAGCGATAGGTGGCGCCGTAGAGGACGCCGAATGCGGAGCGTCTCGCCGCTGTCGCGAGGGTCTCGATCTCGGCGAGCGCGCGCTGATGCACGACCACCGGTTCGATTCCTGAGAGGGCAGCGAGTGGAGCGGCGGTCCACGCCGCAGTGTGGTCCGCCGGCTCCCAACGTATCGTGTGCTCGATCGCGAGTGTGCGAACCTCTGGCGGAGTCGGCAGGGCTACCGGCTCGGACGATTTGGGATGCTCGTGCTGAGGGTTCGGAAACGCGGGCGACACGTGCCTGAAATCGTTGAATCAAAAATGGCGGCTTGGGCGCAGAGCGTGCAGGTTTCTCTCTCGCCGCTGTGCCCGATTCTACCTACGACGCCGCTGGAAACTCCGCAAGCACCTTCGTATGATCCGCGTCCTTCTTCCCGCCTCCTGACGTATGAGTGTCATGCATCGACCCGCATATCGTTTGCCGGGAGTGCCGGCCATGGCGGTGCGTGCCGCCATTGCGCTTGCGCTTTGTGTCGCGGTTCCGGGAACGGCGACGGCGCAAATCATACAGCAATTGCTGGGCAAGAAGCCGCCGGCCGACACGGGGAAGCAGGTGTCAGTGACGGCGCCGGATTCGCCGCGGGCATCGGTGTCGGCGTTTCTCGAGTATTCGCAGGCCGGCGACTTCACGCGCGCGGCGCAGTATCTCGATGTGCCGGAGGTCGAGCGGTCCCACGCCGTTCAGCTGGCGCGCGAATTCTCGATCGTGCTCGACCGCTACGTGTACATCGATCTCGATGCGATCTCCGGTGCGTCGGCCGGCGACACGACGAGCGGGATGCCGGCGGGGGTGCAGCAGATCGGCGCCATACCGGAGGCGGGGGGGCGCAGCGATCCGGTTCGGTTAGTCCGGCAGGCGCGGCCGGGCGCAGCGGCGCGGTGGGTGTTCTCGCGCAGCACGGTGGCGAACGTCCCCAAGTGGTACCGGCAGCTGCCGGACCGGTGGACGCTCGACCATCTGCCGCCGTGGCTGCTCGGCTTTGGCCCGTTAGGCATACTCTGGTGGCAGTGGCTGGGCCTGCTGGTCGTGATCGTCGCGTCGTTGCTGCTCGGCACGTTGTTGGGCCGCCTGGCGCGCGGTGCGTTAGGCCTGCTGGCGAAGCGCACCAAGACCCACTGGGACGCCGGCATCAGCACCGCGCTGCGCGGGCCGTTCCGGCTGGCGGCGATGCTGGTCGTGGCGCTCTTCCTGTTGCCGTGGCTGTCGCTCAACGCGAACGTGTCGCGGCACGTCGACACGGTGATCAAGGCGGCCTTCACGATCGCGTTGTTCTGGGCGCTGTGGCGCCTGGTCGACATCTGGCGGGAACTGAAGTCGGTGTCCGGGTGGGCGATGCACGGCACGTCGCACGGACTGCTGACGCTCGTGTCGCGTCTGGCCAAGATGGTCATCGCAATGTTCGGCTTCGTGTCGCTGCTGGCGACGCTCGGCTATCCGGTCGCGGCGATCATCGGCGGCCTGGGCATCGGCGGGCTCGCCGTGGCGCTCGCGGCGCAGAAGACGCTCGAGAATCTCTTCGGGGCGTTCGCGATCGGCGGCGACCGGTTGTTCCGCGAAGGCGATCAGGTGACGATCGACACCGTGACCGGCACGGTGGAGAGCATCGGGCTGCGGTCGGTCCGCATCCGGACGGCCGAGCGCAGCGTGGTGTCGATGCCTAACGGAAAGGTGGCCGATTCGCGGATCGAGACATTCGCGCCGCGGGATCGGATCCGCTTTTCCTGCGTGCTCACGCTGGTGTACGAGACGACGGCCGACCAGATGCGGGCGGTGATCACGGGCGTCGAAGCGATGCTCAAGGGCTCGAAGCACGTGGCGCAGGACACGATCACGGTCTTCTTCCTGCAACTCAGCCCGTCGTCACTGGACGTGCAGGTCGCGGCGCAGATTCTGACGACGAACGGCAACGAGTTCAATCGCATCCGGCAAGATTTGCTCCTGCAGATCATGGACGTCGTCGAGCGCGCGGGCACGTCCTTCGCGTTTCCGACGCAGACGGTGCAACTCGAATCGCCGCCGGCCGCGGCGGCAACCAACGGTGCGGCCGCGTCCAACGACGCGGCGGCGCCTAAGCCCTCCTCGTGAGCGGACGCCTGCTCATCGTGTCGAACCGTTTACCGGTGACGGTGAGCGTGTCGGAACACGGGGGGCATCCCGAGGTCCGGGCCAGCGTCGGCGGATTGGCGACCGGACTCCGCGCACCGCACGAGCAGTCGAAGGGATTCTGGTTAGGCTGGCCCGGGCAGATGAGCGCGCTCGACGATGCCGGCCGCGCGGAGGTGCAGCAGCAGCTCGAGGCACGCCGCCTGGTGCGCGTGGAGCTCACGCCCGAGGAAGTGTCCGTCTATTACGATCGGATCGCGAACAGCGTGCTGTGGCCGGTGTGTCACGACCGGCTGGACCAGCTGCCGCTGCGCGTCGAAGGTTGGGATGTGTACGAGAGCGTGAACGCGCGCTTCGCCGATGCCGTGGCGGCGGTATGGCAGCCGGGCGATCGCATCTGGGTGCACGATTACCACCTGATGCGGGCCCCGGCGCTGATTCGCGAGCGGATTCCCTCGGCGCGCATCGGGTTCTTTCTGCACATCCCGTTTCCGACGCCGGAGATTTTCTTCGCGCTCGCCCGGCGGCGGTGGCTGGTGAGCGGCATGTTAGGCGCCGATCTGATCGGCTTTCACACGCGGCGGCATCGCGGCCACTTCGCGGCGGCCGTACACCGATTGTTAGACACCAACGCGCACGGCAACGAGTTCGAGCATCTCGGCCGCCGCGTGCGGATGGGCGTCTTCCCGATGGGCGTGGACGCAGGGGACTTCGCGCGCCGCGCGGAGTCCGAGCCGGTACGCACGGAGGCAGCGCGCCTGCGGCGAAACGGCACCGGGCCGTTGTTGGTCGGCATCGATCGTCTCGACTACAGCAAGGGGATTCCGCGGCGATTGTTGGCCGTCGAGCAGCTGTTGATCAAGCATCCCGAATGGCGCGAACGGATACGGTTCACGCAAATCGCGGTGCCGTCGCGCGAAGGCGTGCGCGCGTACCGGAAAGTACGGGAAGAGGTGGAGACGCTCGTTGGGCGGATCAACGGGATGTATGCGGTGCCCACGTGGGCGCCCATTCATTATGTGCACCGCGGGGTGCCGCGATCATTGCTGATCGCATTGTATTGTGCGGCCGATGTGATGGTGGTCACACCGGTGCGCGACGGGATGAATCTCGTGGCCAAGGAGTTCGTGGCGGCGCGCACAGACGACGACGGAGTGCTCGTCCTGAGCGAGTTCGCCGGCGCCGCCGAAGAGCTGAGCGAGGCGCTGATCGTGAATCCGTACGATGTGGACGAGACCGCCGAAGCGATGCACACGGCACTCATCATGGCGCCGGATGAGCGGGCGCACCGGATGCGGGCATTGCGCGCGCGCGTGACGACACACGACGTGGCACGCTGGGCAGCCGAGTTTCTGCATGCGCTGGGTGAATGACGGGGAGGCGGGTCTGGGCACGACGCGTGCAATTCTGTGCTCGTGAACTTCGTAACAAGCGGAACCGCGGTCGGTGAGAGATCGTTTATGACGTCAGAGGGTAGAAACCGTCGGGCAGGGAGGGGGAGGGATCTCGACCTACGTTGGCCGGGGACTGGGTCCCGGTACGCGGGTCCTGACGGAACCTTGCTTCCAGGAGGGCGCATGCCACGCTTTGAGTTTTCGCTCAGCGGTCCTGACGAAACGCTGCGCCTAGCCGGCGCAGTCACGAGCCCGACGTTTGCGCAAGCGATGGAAGCCATAGCCGAGCGGGCGCGCGTGGGCCGTGGTGATGTGCTCGAGATCGGCGTGACTGGCTTTCCGCCGGCGCACTTCGAGGCACTCATCGAGGGGCTGAACGAACAGGTGAGTTGGCAGCAGTCGGGCAAGAAAGCCGCATAAGATCGAGGGTGCGGCCGCACTGCCGTCGGTCGCGCAGGAACGGTCGCGTACGACGCGACGCTGCGGGTGACGGCAGGATGACCCGTCGACAGGAGAGGGAATGAAGGCGACTGGCGAAGCGACGCCAGTTGCCTTCTTTTTTTGGGGTCTTCCGCACGTTCGTGAAAACAGGTGCCGTGCGGAATGTCATGGGCGAGGCACCCTGGTTAGTCTCCTCGCTCATGGATCAATCATTGTCGAGGAACCCATCAGGCGCGTCGAGCTCGGGCTCGCGAGGGCCTGAGCACTCATCGAGGTCTCGAACATGAGCACGCGTTTGCGTATCTGCTGCAGTGTATTGTCGGTTCTGCTCGCGGCGCGCGCGATGCCGGCGCAACAGCGCGCGGGTTCGGCCGTCGACTGGCCGGTGTATGCGCACGACGCCGCCGGCACCAAGTACTCGCCGGCGGCGCGCATCACGCGCTCGAACGTGAAGCGGCTCGTTCCGGCATGGACGTATCGCACGGGCGATTTCTCGTTAGGCGACGGCATGACGCGCGATGAGACGACGCCGCTGTTCGTGGATGGCCTGCTCTACGTATCGACGCCGTTCGGCGGCGTGCGCGCGCTCGACCCGGAGACGGGACACGAGCGCTGGTCGTTCGACTCGGAGCTCGACCTGTCCGGCGACTACGGCGACTTTGCCAACCGCGGCGTGTCGACGTGGGTGGACCCGCGGCGGCCCGCCGGCGAGATGTGCCACCGCATCATTTACGTGGCGCCGGTCGACTCACGGCTGATCGCGCTCGACGCCCGCACGGGCGCCCCCTGCGCGGGATTCGGCGACCACGGCGTGGTCCGGTTAGGCGATGTGCGCAACCCCGAGATCTTTCGCGGCGAATACGAAATCACGTCGCCGCCGGCCGTCGTCAATGGACTGTTGATCGTCGGCTCGACCGTTGCCGACAACGTGCGCGCCAAGGCGCCCAGCGGCGTCGTTCGCGCATTCGATGCGCGCACCGGGCAACTGCGTTGGGCATGGGATCCCGTCGCGCGCGAGCCAACGGCTTCCGGGTACGATTCGTGGCGCGGCCCGGACGCGCACGAAACCGGCGCCGCCAACGCGTGGTCGATCATCAGCGTCGACTCGGCGCGCGACCTGGTGTTCGTGCCCACCGGCAGCCCCAGTCCAGACTTCTTCGGCGGTGACCGGCTCGGACAGAACCTGTACGCGAATTCCGTCGTGGCGCTGCGCGCATCGACGGGCGCGATGGTCTGGCACTTCCAGGTGGTGCACCATGACCTGTGGGACTACGACGTACCCGCGGAGCCGGTGCTCTTCACCTGGCGCCACGACGGGCGCGATACGCCGGCGCTCGCCGCGACGACCAAGATGGGCCACGTCTTCCTGCT
>DAHUXU010000236.1 GCA_027307005.1 Gemmatimonadota bacterium | reverse complement strand
CGTCTTCGTGGTGTCTGGCGTGCTGCGCTTAGCGGCTGTGTACTCTACAGTCCCTCGCGCGAAGGCCCCCACTTACCGATTGCGCGGAGCTGGCGGTCGCTACCGCGACGACCATGAGCAGCGTCAAAGATTACAGAACGTTAGTTTCAACCATGAGACAAGATACTGATTACTCGACGGAAACATAACTCTCTGTCGAAAAATGGGCCGATCCATGGGCCAACCCATTCGAGCGCACATCGAAGCGACCGTACTGCGAGCATCGGCTACTGGCGCGCCGAGAGCAGCAGTATCGCGCTAAATCTCAGTCCGACGCCGTTCCCGCGTACCCCGGTTTGCCCCATGCTCCCGCCTGGTCGGGCGTTCGCGCCACCGTCCTTGCCGCGGAGGCTCCATACTTGGTTAGGGTTGTGCCGCCAGAGTCGGCGCGCCACCCTCGCATCATCACCAACCAATGCGATTCATAAACGCTCGACCTTCATGATCGCCGCTCGGCCTCGCGCCTACGACCGCGCTACTTGGCTGATCCTGCTGTTTTGGGTGTCGATCTTCGCCGTCGTCTACCTCGCGATGAACGTCAGTCAAGGGCCGAACGTGGCTAGAGCCACGACCGAGAGCGCGGCGCACGGTGAGATCGTGATTCCACGGTCGCGCGACGGGCACTACTACGTCGCGGGGACGATCAACTCGTCGCCGGTCACCTTTCTCATCGACACGGGGGCGACCGTCACCGCGGTCGGCACTGACTTTGCTCGGCGCGCGCGCCTGTCCGGCGGTCTTGCCGCGCGGATCGACACTGCCGGCGGCCCGGTCGTCGGGACGATGGTCTCCGGCGCGACGATCCTTGCCGGCGGAATTCGGGTGGATGACGTGCGGGTCGCCGTCTTGCCCTCGATTGCAGAGGGCCACGCCTTGCTCGGCCAGAATTTCCTGCAATCCGTCGCGATCGAGCAGCGCGGCGATCAATTGATTCTGCGGATTCCTCGAAGGCGCTAGAGGGGCGGGTGCTCGCTTTCGCCGATCGTCGCGAACAGCGAGAGATGGCACCTCGGCGAGCCGACCGCGCCAAGCCAGATCGCACCCGTCCGGCGGACCGCCGCCTTGCGAGATGACGCCCGCAGGGCGGGGTAAGATCGATCCCCGGGCCGAGTCGGTACGGCGTCAGCCCTTCGCCTTGAGCAGGCGGAGCGGCGTGTAGGTCAGCAACAGCGTCCCGTCCTGGCGCTTCACCTCGTTGCGCGTGCGCACCAGTCCGCGATCGGCGCGCGACTTCGTCGGCCGCGCTTCGATCACTTCCATCTCGACGTGAATCGTGTCGCCGGCGAAGGCGGGCGCGTTTACGTCGACTTCCATGTTCAGGAACGCGATGCCGGTGCCCTGCACCGAGTCCGCCATCACCAGGCCCTCGGCGAAGCAGTAGGTAAGGGCGGCGGGGACAACGCGCCCCTTGATCGCCGACTCGGTGCGCACGTATTCCATGTCCGTGAACAGCACCTCGTTCATGTGCGTCACGTTGATGAAGTTGCAGACGTCGGCGTCCTGGATCGTGCGGCCGCGCGAGCGGAAGCGGCGGCCAAGTACGAAATCCTCGAAATAGAAGCCCTGGCCCAGTTGGATAGCGTCTTCGGCGTGCACGTGGGTGTCCTCCGGAAGGTGGCTGCGGGCCTGCGACGCCCCGCGCTTGACAATTTCTAATGTACTATAACATCATGATGATATATGACAACTCGCCTCCCCGACTCACCCACCGAGCCGCTGTATACGCGCCTCAAGATTGCGATCCGGCAAATGATCGCCGCCGGCATGAAGCCGGGCGACCAGTTGCCGACCGAGTCCGCGCTGTGCGCGAAATACGGCGTTAGTCGCATCACAGTCCGCGAAGCGATGCAGGTGCTCGAAACCGAAGGCGTGATCGTGCGCCGCCAGGGCAAGGGCACGTTCGTCGCCGATGAGCGCCTGGGCGAGCCTGCGGCGTATTTCGGCGGCGAGCGCGACGATCCCAGCGCGCACGACCATGACGGCATCGGCGAGATCGTGAGCTGCGAAATCCTCGAAGCCGACCTGCGCATTGCCGGGCAACTGAAACTGGCCGCGGGCGCGGCGGTGTATCGCATTCGCAGCCGACGCCTCGAAGGCGACAAGCCCATCTGCTATCAGGTCAGCTACGTGCCGCATCCCTTGCTCGGCGATCTCGTGCAGGCCAAGTTCGCGGCCAGCTCACTGTATGCACGACTCGAAGGCGCGCTGGGCGAGACCATCGACCACGCCCGCGAGACGGTGGACATCGTCGAAGCCGATCGCTATCGCGCCCAGCAGCTCAACGTGAAAGGCAAGACGCCGCTCTTGCTAATCGAGCGCGTCGTGTATTCGCGTTCCGGCATCGCGGTCGAATTCAGCCGCTCGTTCTACAACCCGCGACTCGTGCACTTGACCTTCTCGTCGCACCGATTCGCAGAAGCCGGTCAGGCGCGGCGGCCTTTGCGACGGGGCGCAACGCCCAAACCGCTGTTGCCGCGCCGGGCGCATCGGGTGGATATTCGCGCGCCCGGCGACGCATCACGCGCGGCACGCAAGGTCGCCGGAGACGGCTCGTGAACCCCTACGAATTGATCCAGCTCGATCGCCACGTCGACCGCCGCGTGGCGGTGCTGACGCTGAATCGTCCCGAAGTGCACAACGCGCTCAACGCCGAGATTCGGTACGAGCTCGACCATGCGCTCGACGCCATGCGCGCGGACGACGACATCGGCGCGCTGGTGATCACGGGGGCGGGTACTAAAGCGTTTTCCACCGGCGCCGATCTCAAGAGTCCCGAGAGCAACCACTCCGTATCGGATTTCGCGCGCTACCTGCCCGGCAAGCGCATGAAGGGGGAGTGGTACGAGAAGCTCGTCGCGTTTCCCAAGGGTGTTGTCAGCGCGGTCAACGGCTACTGCGCCGGGTCGGGCTTGCAGATGGCGGTCGCCGCCGACGTGCTCATCGCCTCCACCAACGCGAAGTTCTGGTTGCCGCAGGCGGGATTAGGCCTTGCGCCCCACGTCGGCACGCTGGTGCGGATGGCGCGTTCGATGGGCCAGCAGCGCGTGCTGCAGATGGCCCTCACCGGGCGCCGGCTCGACGCCGACACCGCCCTTCGATTTGGCCTAGTCTGCGAAGTGGTGTCCCCCGAAGCGCTCGTGACCACCGCCATCGAAATGGCCGCCGAGATGGCGAAGGCGCCAAAATTGTCGATTCAGGTGACGAAGGAATCGTTCCTGCAGGGTCTCGAACTCTCGTGGGAGCAGCTTTCACGCGTCGACGCTTGGAAGGAGTTCTGCATGTACCAGAACGACGCGCGGCGCGCGAGCCACGAGGCTTTCGCCAACCGCTCGTCGTAAAGCTAACGCGCGACGCGTCCGGCGATCATCGGTGGCTGCGCTGCTCGAGCACGATGCCAAGGCGTTGCTGGCCCGCGCCGGCATCCGCGTGCCATTTGGACGCGCGTGCGCCAGTGTCGACGAGGTTGCGTCGGCAGTGGCCATGATTGGCACGCCCGTGGTCGTGAAGGCCCTCGTGCCCGCCAAAGGCAAGCAGCTCGCCGGGGGCGTGCAGTTCGCAACAGGCACCGCCGAGGCGGTGCAACATGCGGCGCAATTGCTGGGCTCAACAATCGCAGGATTTCCGGTGCGGGAGGTTCTGGTCGAAGCGTGCGAGACGCTCGTCGCGCAGGTCTACGCGTCGGTGGCGCTGTACGGGCCAACGAAATCGTATCGGCTCACCGTCGCGCGCCGCGGCGGCGAGGACGTCGAGTCAGAGATCGCTTCGGGCGGAGCTTGCACGTTCGACTTCGATCCGCGCGCACTGCCGTGGCCGCACCAGATATGTGATCTGCTCCTTGATTGTGGCATCGAGGGCGTGGGGCTGCGGACGTTGCCGGGTGCGATCACCAAGCTGTGCGCGTGCGCGCTCGCGGCCGACGCGACGCTGATTGAGGTCAATCCGATTGGACTACTTCCCGATGCGACGGCCTGCGCCATCGGCGTGCTGGCGTCGGTGGACGAAAGTGCGCTCTATCGCCAGCCACTGCACGCCGAGCGCGCGATCGCGCGCGTAGAGCAGTTGCTGCGGCCGCTCACGCCCTGGGAAGAGGCGATGCAAGCCATCAACGCCGCGCTTCCCGACGGCGGCGACATCCGCTTCGGCGAGTTCCCCGAAGGCGACATCGGCATGATGGTGCTGGGCGGCGGTGCGGGCCTGATGGCGCTCGACGCCGTTGAGCGCGCGGGCGGAAGGCCGGCAAATTTCTTCGACATGACGTCTACCACCGGACAGGCCGAAGAGAAGGTCTATCGCGTCACGCGCAACTTCCTCGAGATGCCGCGCTTGCGGGGCCTCTTCATCGGCAGCAA
>DAHUXU010000234.1 GCA_027307005.1 Gemmatimonadota bacterium | reverse complement strand
CGTTCTTCACGATGAACGGCATCATCAGCGTCACGTTCTTCGGGTTCGTGCTGCTCGAGCGGCTGATCCGGCGATGACGCCGCGCGCCTCGCCCATCGTCGTCGCGATCACCGGCGCCTCCGGTGCGCCCTACGCGGTGCGCCTGGTCGAGCAGCTCGCGGCGGCCCGCCGGACCGTGTCGCTCATCGTGTCATCGCACGGCTGGCGTTTGTTAGGCATGGAGGCCGGCATCGCGGACGCGGACGCCCTGCGCGCGCGGGTCGGCGCGGCCGCGTGGGACCGCTCCGTGACCGTGTTCGACGACGGCGATCGCGGCGCCGCTCCCGCATCGGGCTCGGCGCGCACCAGCGGGATGGTGGTATGCCCGTGCTCGATGGGCACGCTGGCGGCGATCGCCCACGGGACGTCGCGGTCGCTCATCGAGCGCGCAGCCGACGTCACGCTCAAGGAGCGACGCCCGCTGCTCCTCGTGCCGCGGGAGACGCCGCTGAGCGTGATCCACCTGGAGAACATGCTGCGCGTGTCCCGCGCCGGCGCCATCGTGATGCCGGCAGCGCCGGGATTCTATCACGAGCCAACGGGCATCGATGACCTCGTCGACTTCATCGTCGCCCGCGTGCTCGACCACCTGGATGTGGAACACCGGTTGAGCGCACGGTGGGGCGGCGCGGCGCCGCGCCGCGGCGGCGATGCCTAACGACACGCCTGTCGTCATCGGCCTCATCTCGGACACGCATGGCCTGGTGCGGCCGGGCGTCCACACGGCGTTGGCCGGCGTGTCGCTCATCCTTCACGCCGGCGACGTCGGCGGCGATGACGTGCTCGATGAGCTCGCGCTCATTGCGCCCGTCGAGGCGGTGTTCGGCAACACCGACGAGCCGGACGACCCGCGTCTCGCGCAGGAATTGGTGCGCGACGTGGCGGGTGTCCGCATCCACGTAAGCCACGGACACGAGCTCGGACAGCCGCGACCGGAGCCGCTCGCCGCCCGCTACGCGGGCGATGTCCTCGTGTACGGCCACACGCATCAAGCGCTCATCACGCGAGTCGATGGACGTCTCGTCGTGAATCCCGGCGCCGCCGGTCCGCGGCGCTTCAACCTGAAGCCGAGCGTCGCGCGGCTCACGGTTGCTCGGGGCCGCGCGGAGGTTGCGATCATTCCGGTCGACGCGGAGACGGCGGGCTGATCGTCGCGGGGATTCGGCCACAACGCGAATTGGTACGCGGCAGCGAGTAATTGGTTGACGCCGCCTGCGCCGGACGCGAGTATGTCGCCGTCCGTCGCGGCGGCGTCGGCCGCCGCGTCGCACCCTCACTCCAAGGATCCCCATGCATCGGTGCTCATTCCGCAGGTCGCTCGTGTGCCTGGCGACCGCGCTCCTGGCCGCGGGCGCCGCGACGGGCGTCGCCCGTGCGCAGCGCGCGTCGGGCCCTTTCACGCTGCAGCAGGTCATGTCGTACCCGTTCCCGTCGGCGCTCGTCGCAGCGCCGGGCGGCGCGCGGGTCGCATGGGTCTTCGATGAACGCGGCGTGCGGAACATCTACGTCGCTTCGGCGCCCGATTGGCAGGCGCATCGCGCCACCAGCTACACCGCCGACGATGGGCAGGAGCTCACCAATCTCGCCTTCACCTCCGACGGCAACACGGTCGTCTACGTGCGCGGCGGCG
>DAHUXU010000245.1 GCA_027307005.1 Gemmatimonadota bacterium | reverse complement strand
GGGACGTTCACGATCACGAATCCCGGCGTGTTCGGCTCGCTCATGGGAACGCCGATCATCAATCAGCCGCAGGTCGCGATCCTCGGTGTGGGCACGATCGAGAAGCGGCCGAAAGTGATGACCGGTCCGGACGGTGAAGATGTGATCGCGATTCGTACCTGTTCGTACTTCTCGATCTCGTTCGACCACCGCATCATCGACGGCGCCGTTGCCGATCAGTTCATGGCGCACGTCAAGAAAACCATCGAAACGTATCCCGAGCCGGGATTCTGACCGTGGCCAGAGCGCTCACCATGCGGCGTTCGATCGTTCCTCTCGCCGATCGAAAGAAGTTCTTGCAGAAGCTGAAGAGCCGGCAAAAATATTTCGTCGGCGCGGGCTGCAAGTTCTGGGTGTTCGAGGAAAGCGATCTCGCCGGCGCGTTCGTCGAGTTCATCGAGGCGGACGATCCGAAAACGCTGGCCAAGGCGCTCGCCGACGCGTCGGAGCAGCCGGCCGAAGCCGTGCGCATCTACGAAGAAGTGGACGTGGACTAACCAATGCCCATTCGCACAATCACGATCGACGGCGCGCGGTGGGACGTGATGTCCTCGGGGCGCGTCACGCAGTATGACCGCGATGAATTCGCGCTCCTGTTCGTGTCCGGCGACGGTGCGGAGCGGCGCGTGCGCACGGTGCGCTACTCGCCGCAGGGCGCCCGGTCGCGAGATCGGTCGTTGGCCGAGCTGTCCGATGCGGACCTGGCGCGACTCTTCGCGCACTCGCAGGAGAGCGCCACGTCGCCGGAGGCGGGGTACCGCCGGTGACCGGAACGCCGATCGCACCGGGCGCCGGCACGAGCGTCCGGTGTGTGGATCTGCACATGCATTCGACGGCGTCGGATGGCTCGCTCTCGCCCGAGGCAGTGGTTGGCGCGGCGGCCGCGGCCCATCTCACGGCCATCGCGCTCACCGACCACGACAGCGTGGCGGGGATGGCGTCCGCGCGTGAGGCCGGCGCCCGGCTTGGCGTGCGCATCGTGACCGGGGTCGAGCTGAGCGCCATCGACGCCGGCGGGGAAGCCCACCTGCTCGGCCTGCACCTCACGCGGCTCGAGGCGATCGAGCGGCACCTCGCCGTGTTCCGCGAATCACGGCGCGCGCGGGCCGGACGCATCGTGGAACGCCTCCATGCGTTAGGCATCCCGCTGACGGTGGATGCCGTGCTCGCCGAAGCCGGCGACGCCGCGATCGGGCGGCCGCACGTGGCGCGCGCGCTCGTCTCCGGCGGTTGGGCCAAAGATCTCCGCGACGCCTTCGATCGTTTGCTCGGCAACGGGCGCCCGGCGTTCGTGCCCAAGTATCGCCTCACGTTAGGCGAAGCGATCGGCATCGTGCACGACGCCGGCGGACTCGCCATCCTGGCGCACCCCGGTCCGAGCGGCACGCGCGCCCGGCTCGAAGCGCTGCGCGGCGACGGCCTCGACGGAGTCGAGGTGCTGCACCCCGGTCATTCCAGCGAAGACATTGCCCGGCTCAGCGCGCTCACGGAGCACTTGGGACTCCTGCCCAGCGGCGGCTCGGATTGGCACGGCGCCAAGGCGGGGCCGCGCGTGATCGGCGTCATGCGCGTGCCCGAGATGTGGCTCGCGCGGCAGGATGACCGCCTGCGCGCCTCGGCGGCCCACGTCGCATGAGCACCGCACTGCTCGCCATCGGCGATGTGGCGCCTTTCTTCGAGGCGCCGGCCAGCGACGGCAAGACGTACACGCTGGCGAGGCTCATCGCCGCGCAGGCGGTGGTGCTCGTGTTCTACCCGGGCAACAACACCCCTGGCTGAAACAAACAACTCTCCGCCGTGCGCGATGAGTTGAACGCATTCCACAAAGCCGGTATCCAACCGTTAGGCGTGAATCCCGCCAGCGTGGACGCGCACGCGCGCTACGCGGCGAAGATGATGTTCAACTTCCCGTTGCTGAGCGACCCGACGCGCGAGATCGCCCGGGCGTACGGCGCCCTCAAACCCGATGGCCGGCTCATTCAGCGCACCGTGTATGGCATCGGCCGCGACGGTCGCATCGCGTTTGCCGCTCGCGGCGCGCCCGCTCCCGGCGACGTAATCGCCGCGCTGGAGCGCTGAATGGATCCGAACGGACGCGTCGCGCTGGTCACCGGCGGCGCGCGACGCGTGGGACGCGCGCTCGCCCTCGCCCTTGCCGATCGCGGCGCGAGCGTGGCCATCCATCACCACGAGTCGCCGGAGCAGGCCGCGTCGCTCGTCGAACAGCGGGCGGAGCGGGGCCTCGAGGCGGCGGCGTTC
>DAHUXU010000214.1 GCA_027307005.1 Gemmatimonadota bacterium | reverse complement strand
CGCCGCCACAACGCGCGCTGCTCGCCGGCGGCGGCGCGGGCGCCCTGACCAAGCCTAACCCAGTACCGGTCGCGATCGTCGCCGCCGCCGACGGCGTGATCGAAGATGAAGACGACCCGCTCGCCGTCATCATCCGCAAGGCGTGCTCGCGCGAGCTCACCGACTTGGGACTCATCTTCAATTCGCTGAACATCAAGGTCGTGCAGTCCGAAGTCGCCGAGGCGCGCCGCCGCCAATCGGCCGCCGAAGCGCAGGCCAACGCCGAGATCGTCGCCGCCAATCAATCGCGCCGCGCCAAGGAGGCGCAGCTCGACGCCGAACGCGCCATCTCAGACAAACAGCGCGAGCTCGAGCAGACCAAAGCAGGCAACGCTGCGTTAGTCGCGCAGGCCGAAGCAAAACGGCAGGAAGCGATGGGCGTCCAGCGCGAGGCGGAGCTCGACGCGACGCAGATCGCCCAGGCCAAAGCCGACGCGGCGCGCGTCCGCATCGAAGCCGAAGCAAACGCCGACGCCGAGGCGATTCGCATCCGCCGCATCGCCGAAGCGACCGCCGAGAGCATCCAGAACGTGAACCAGGCGATCGCCGCGGGCGGCGAGAGCTACTTCCGCTATCGCCAGATCGAGCTCCTCCCGCAGATCGCGCCGGTGATCGCCGACGCATTGTCCGACGCGAGGATGGTCACGATCGCCGGCGGATCGAACGGCGCGCCCGAGACCACGACGAACAACATTGCCAACGTGATCCAGACGGTGCTCGCGGCGCAGCTCGTGGCCCGCGGGGGCATCCTCGACGGCGCGATACCGCCGGCGGCCCCCGCCCCGGTCATCGCCGTCCCCGAGAACCCGCTGCCTAACGCACGGAGCGGCGATGGCACCTTCGGCGTGCGGGCCAAGTAGCAGCGGCTCGCGGCCCAACAAAGCCGCGTCAGCCGGCGGCCCGGCGGTTCGGCCTGGCCTTGCCGAAGAGGTCCGAGAGCGTGAAGAGGTACACATCGCGGCGGCTTCCCCGTGCGGCGCGCTCGAAGCCCTTGGTAAACCCTCCGGCAGCGATGTAGAGGAGCGGCGCGTCATCGTGGTGCGCGGCGTGTGCCCACTTCACGCCCGACGCTGCAAGGCGTTCCAACATCTTCATGTGCTTTGTATGCCAGCGTTCGTCCAGCGGTTGGCTATTCCACTTGACGGCGCCTGTCATCACGCGTCCGTCGGTCAACGACGCCACCACGTCCACCTCCAGCGACTCTCCGGTACGATCTCGCCCTTCCCATGTGCCCCACTCGTCGACAAGCGGGAGGCGGAGCCGGCGTTGCATGCGGCCGTACGCTTGCTCAGCGACGCGCTCGAAGGTTCGCCCGATATACGTGTCGAGACGCGGCGCCACCGCTTCCCGCCAGACCGTCTTGGCATCGTGACGCTCCAGCGCCGTCTCGTGGCGAGCCACAAATTCATAGTAAAACGTGAAGGCCGGATCTGCGATTCGATACCTGAACGGCACGGTCGACTTCGCGCCAAGATTGCGGAATTGCTGGACGTAGCCGAGGGACGTGAGCCGTTGCACTTTGTCTCGAAGCGAAGTATCGGCAGGCAATCCCGACCGTTGGCCAATCTCGTTCAGTCCAGTGCGACCGCTGCCGATTGCGCGCATGATGGCCTCGTATTTCGGAATTTCGCGCAGACCCTGCTCCTGCAGGATGGCCGTTTCCACGAGCGCTCTCACCTCGCCGCGCGGCGCAAGCATCAGCCGCGCGACGTTATCGCCTAACGGGTCGTTCGCACGCACAGCAGCGAGGTAGCGCGGCGTTCCCCCGAAGATGGCGTACGCCCGCACGCGGTCCCGAAGCGATCGAAAGCGGGTCATCTGCGCTGCATACCAATAGTCGAACGGCCGCAGCTCGCCTTTCCACGCGAAACGCCCGTGCAGCGGCGCACCGCCTGCATCGAAGCCCTCGAGGGTTCCCAGTGCGGAACCCGAAACGACGAGCACGAATGGACGGCGCGGCCTGCGGCGCTCCCACGCCGCGTTGAGCTCGGACGCGACCTGCGTCAGATGGTGCTCGTCGTCGCCGAAATACTGGAACTCGTCCAACACGACGACGAGGGGCATCGTCGGCCGGAGATCGAGCAGGAGATTGAACACGGTCCGCCATGTCGGATAATCGTCCGGACGCAAATCGTCGCCGGACCACTGGGCCAGATCGCGGACGATCTGCGCCCTGTTCTGTGCGGCTGTCGTCGCGGACGCCGTCCAGTAAAACGTGCGATCCTCAGGCCACGTGTGTGTGAGAAGCCAGGTCTTGCCCACCTGTCGCCGACCGTAGAGAAGTGCCAGCTGGGGAACACCCCGCTCGAGGAGCCCGCGCAGTTCGCGGTGCTCCAGCTCGCGATCGATGAGATCGCTCATGAGATCACTCCTTGCATGCAGTACTATACTATCGCAATAGTATAGTATCAAGATAGTATAGCATGGCGACGGCCGGTGGACGCCCGGCGTCCAGACGTGGGGATACATTGCAGTGCCCCATCTGCGAGGAACCGCCGCATGAGCGACTCGCGAACCGCATCACACCCCACGGTGTCGCCCGACGATCCGCGGAACGAGATCGCGTTCCCCCGCCTCTCGGCCGACCAGCTCGCCACCCTCGCCGAGTACGCCGCACGCCGCGACTTCCATGACGGCGACCGGCTCTTCGAGGCAGGCGGAAACCGCAACGCGTTCTTCGTCGTCGTCACGGGCGAGATCGAGATCATCGACCGCTCCGGCGACGAACCGAGAACCGTTGCCGTCCACCGGCCGGGCGAATTCATCGGCGACGTGGACCTCCTCACCCGCCGCCGGCCCCTCGTCAGCGCCGTC
Source organism: Gemmatimonadota bacterium (assembly GCA_027307005.1). Classification (GTDB taxonomy): domain Bacteria; phylum Gemmatimonadota; class Gemmatimonadetes; order Gemmatimonadales; family Gemmatimonadaceae; genus JADGGM01. The sequence continues at coordinate 1,296 of DAHUXU010000214.1, read as the reverse complement.
GCGCGCGGCGACACGCGCGTGCTCGAGATCGCTCCGCCGAACGTGCGGCGCATCATCGCCGAGCGGCCCGCCGTCGGCGAGTTGATCCTGCGCGCGTTCATCGCGCGGCGCCAACTGCTGATCGATTCGGGGTTCCAGGGCGTCCGCGTCATCGGATCCGGACGCTCGCGCGACGCCTACCACTTGCGCGAATTCCTGGGCCGCAACCAGGTGCCGGTCACCTGGATCGACACCGACGAGGATCCCGGCGTGGGCGAGCTCCTCGCGCATTTTGGGTTAGGCGAGCGCGACCTGCCCGCGGTCGCGTACGACGGCCGGCCGCTCATGCGCAACCCGAGCATCCGCCAGCTCGCCGAAGCCGTGGGTCTCAAGCCGCCACTCGACGCCGATGTGTACGACCTCGTGATCATCGGCGCCGGTCCGGCGGCCCTCGCCGCCGCGGTGTACGGCGCATCGGAAGGGCTGCGCACCCTCGTGCTCGACCGGGCATCGCCCGGCGGACAGGCGGGCGCGTCGATGAAAATCGAGAACTACCTCGGATTCCCGACGGGCATCACGGGTGCGCAGCTCACCGCTCGCGCGACGCTCCAGGCGCAGAAATTCGACGCGCAGTTTTCGGTTCCGTCGCCCGTGTCGACGCTCCGGCGCGACGGCGAGAACGTCGCGATCGACATCGATGGCGGCGAGCGCGCCACCGCGCGATGCGTGCTCATTGCCACCGGCGCCGACTACCGGCGCCTCGAGGTCCCCGGCCGCGAGCGCTTCGACGGGTTAGGCGTGTACTACGAAGCGACGCCGACCGAGTTAGGCGAGTGCCGCGACATCGACGTCGTGCTCGTCGGCGGCGGCAACTCCGCCGGCCAGGCAGCCCTGTTTCTGGCCGAGCACCTGCCGCACGTGTTCCTGCTCGTGCGCGGCGGCGACCTGCGCGCCGGCATGTCGAGCTACCTCGCCGAGCGCATCGAAGGCTGCGACAACATCGAGGTGCTCGACCACACCGAAATTCGCGAGATGCAGGGCGGAGAGCGTCTGGAACGCATCGTCGTCGCGAACACCCGCACCGGGGCCACGCGCACGATCGACACACCGGCCGTCTTCACCTTCAGCGGCGCGGTGCCGCGCACGGACTGGCTGCCGGACGGGATCGAAACCGACGACGACGGCTACATCCGCACCGGACGCGCAGCAGCGGCTTCGCCTAACTGGTCGGGGTCGCGGCCGCCGTTCCTCCTCGAGACCAGTTGGCCCGGCGTGTTTGCCGCCGGCGACGTGCGACTGGGGTCCGTCAAACGGGTG
>DAHUXU010000188.1 GCA_027307005.1 Gemmatimonadota bacterium | reverse complement strand
CTCGATGGTCGCGCGACCCACTTTCACGTCCGCCGTACTGATGCCCTCCACCCCCGTCAGGGCGGTGAAGACGGCGTGCGCCGCATGTACGGACAGCATGCCCTGGATGGTGACCGACGTCGTGATGCGCACGCCGCAAGGTAGCGCTTCCACGCTCTTGAGACACGGATTGAACGGATGACTGCACGGAGAACGCACGGATCGCTCGACGGCCCGTCGCCGCCCCTATCACGCGTGGTAGGCATCGATCCGTTGTTTGTTGAAAAACAAACAGCACCAACGTACGACCAGGTTACCCGGCGCCGAGCAGCCGAGCGATCCGTGCCTTTATCCGTGGCGTTCTCCGTTCAATCCGCTCTACGCCTTTGACATCGCGCCGCCTGTCAACGAAGTTCCGGTGTCCTCGCCACCACTTCGTCGCATGACTCAGATCGCATTCCTCGGATTGGGCGCGATCGGCACGCCGATGGCGCGCCACCTCGCCCAACCGCCGTTCACACTCACGGTATGGAACCGCACGCGTGCACGCGCGGACGAATTCGCACGCAGCACCGGCGCCCGTGCCGCCGCCACGCCGCGAGACGCGACGACGGGCGCCGCCTTCGTGGTCACGTGCCTGCCGACGTCCCGCGAGGTCGAGTCGCTGCTCGACGGCGCCGACGGCCTGATCGCCGGCATGGCGCGCGGCAGCATGCTCATCGACTGCACGTCGGGCGATCCGGCGACGTCGCGCCGCATCGCGGCACGGTTAGGCGAGCGCGGCATCGGGTTCGTCGACGCGCCGGTCAGCGGCGGCACCGTCGGCGCCGAGCGCGGCACGCTGACGGTGATGTGCGGCGGAGACGCCGAATCGTTCGCGCGCGCGCGGCCCATCATCGATGCGTTCGGCGAAAAGCTCGTCCACTGCGGCCCGGTCGGCGCCGGCCACGCGCTCAAATCCGTGAACAACGCGCTGCTGGCCGTGCACGTGTGGGCCACCGGCGAAGGACTCGCCGCGCTCGCCAAAGCGGGCGTGTCGCCCACGATCGCGCTGGACGTGATCAACGCATCGAGCGGACGCAGCAACACATCGCAGAACCTGTTTCCCGAGCGCGTGCTCACGCGCGCATTCCCGCGCACGTTTCGCCTGGCGCTGCTCGACAAGGACCTCGGCATCGCCGCCGGCGTCGCGCGCGAGCACCACGTGGCATCGCCGCTCTTGCAGCTCACGAGCGAGCTGTTCCGCGCCGCGCACACCCTGTTAGGCGAAGAGGCCGATCACGTCGAGGCCGTGCGCGTCATCGAAGCGTGGTCTGGGGTCGAGATCACGTGACCAGCGCCCCCATCACCGCCGACGGACGCGTCCAATCCACGGACGCGATTCGCCAACACTTCCCGGCGCTGGAGCGGCGCCAGGCCGGCCGCTGGGTCGCATACTTCGATGGACCCGGCGGCACGCAGGTGCCGCGTATGGTCACCGACGCCGTGACCGCGTACCTGCTGCATCACAACGCCAATACGCACTGGGCGTATCCCACGAGCATCGAGACGGACGCGGCGATCGCGCGTGCGCGACGGGCCATCGCCGACCTGCTGAATGCGCGCGACGACGAGATCGCGTTCGGGCAGAACATGACGTCGCTCACGTTTCACGTGGCGCGCGGCATCGGGCGCCGGCTGAGCGTCGGCGACGAGATCGTGGTGACCGAGCTCGATCACCACGCCAACATCGCGCCGTGGCGCGCGCTGGAGGCGGAGCGCGGCGTGACCGTGCGCATGGTGCGCATGCATCCCGACACCGGACAGCTGGACTGGGACGATCTCGAGCGGTCGATCGGCAGGCGCACGCGCGTGGTGGCGATCGGGGCCGCGTCCAATGCGTTAGGCACGATCACCGACGTGGCGCGCGCCACGCGGCTCGCGCACGCGGCGGGGGCGATCGCGTTCGTCGACGCCGTGCATTACGCGCCGCACCAGCTCGTCGATGTGCGTGCCATCGGCTGCGACTTCCTCGCGTGCTCGGCGTACAAATTCTATGGGCCGCATGTGGGGATCCTGTACGGAACCAGCGAGCGCATTCTGGAGGTGGATGTGCCGCGGCTCGAGCCCGCGCCCGACACGGCGCCCGAGCGGCTCGAGACGGGCACGCAGAATCACGAAGGCATCGTCGGCGCCGCGGCGGCCGTCGACTTCCTCGCATCCCTCGGCGCCGGCGACACGCGGCGCGCGCGGCTCGCGTCGGCATTCGAGGCGCTGCACGCACGCGGCACCGCGTTAGTCACGAGCATGTGGAACGGGCTGTCCGCGATTCCCGGCGTGCGCGTGTTCGGGCCGCCGCCATCGTCGCCGCGCACGCCCACGATCTCGTTTGCGGTCGCCGGCCGCTCATCCACCGACGTCGCGCGCGAGCTCGCCGATCGCGCAGTCTACGCATCCAACGGCGACTTCTACGCGGCCACGGTGATCGAGCGCATCGGCATGGCGCCCGACGGCGTCGTGCGCGCCGGCTGCGCGTGCTACACGACGCAGGACGAGGTCGACCGGCTCGTCGCGGCCGTGACCGAGATCGCGCGCCGGTGACGGCAGCGCCGCGTACCTACCGCGACGCTTCCTTGTTTCCGAACGGTTTCTTGCGCGAGACCGTCGTCTTCTCGAGCGCCGGCACGAACGCTTCGTACAACGAGCCCGGATTCCACAACGTCCAACTGTCGTAGCCGGCGTCGTACACCGCCCGCTTCTCTTCCTCCAGCTCGCGCGCCA
>DAHUXU010000186.1 GCA_027307005.1 Gemmatimonadota bacterium | reverse complement strand
ACGGAAGTGAAGATCACCGAGTCGTGCGTGCTGAACGGAACGCCGCCATTGCTCGAGCTCTCGGCGAAGCGCCAGAAGAAAGAAGCCTGAAAACCTGGGACGCACGCGGCGTAGCCGCGGCGCTTTGGGAATAGGAAATCGACGGCTGCGAACCCGCGGCCGTGCTCGAGTCTGCTCTCGAGGCGAGTGCCGGCCGCCGAATCCTGCTCCGTGGCGCGCCGCGCGCGACGCGTGGTTCCTATATTCATCCCATGCTCACCATCGTCCGCGGCGACGAAATCTTCGACGTGCCTGATCGCCTGCCGGTGATGCCGCTGCGGGACGTCGTGGTGTTTCCCTACATGGTCATTCCCCTGCTCGTGGGGCGGCCGGGATCGCTCGCGGCCATCGAGCAGGCGGTGGCCGGCGACCGCTGGATTTTCCTGGTTGCCCAACGCGACGGCGAGGTGCAGGAACCGCACGCGTCCACCCTGTATCGCACCGGCGTCGTTGGGCGGGTGCTGCAGGTTTCGCGGCTGGCCAACGGGACGACCAAGGTGTTGCTGGAAGGCGTCGCGCGCGCGCGTGCGGCGCGATACACGCCGGGCGGCGCTCTCTTGCGTGCGGCGGTTACCGCGGACCCGCTGCGGGCCGAGTCGACCGCGGCCTCCGACGACGCCATGTCGCGCCGGGCGGCCTCGCTCTTCGAAGAATACGTCGGGCTGCATCGGCGTCTTCCAGCCGAGGTGTTGTCGCTCGTGCAGGGCAGCGAATCGCGTGAGCGGCTCGCATATGCGATCGCGGCGCATCTGCAGGTGCGGCACACGGTGCGGCAGAATCTCCTCGAGTCGCCGTCGTTCGCGTCGCTCACGGAGCGGCTGGCGGCCGTGCTCACGGCCGAGATCGAGATTCTGCGGCTCGAGCGCAAGATCGAGAACGATGTGCGGGGCTCGCTGTTCCAGAATCAGCGCGAGTTCTATCTGCAGGAGCAGCTCAAGGCGATTCACCGCGAGCTGGGGCAGGAAGACAGCGACGACTTCGACGAGCTGCAGTCGGCGATCACGGCGAAGGGGCTGCCCGAGCACGCGCGGGAGCGGGCCGAGCGCGAGCTGAGAAAGCTGCGCCGCACGCCGCCGCTGTCGCCCGAGTCGACCGTTGGGCGCAACTATCTCGACTGGCTGTTGGGGCTCCCGTGGACGGAGCGCACGGACGATCTGCTCGACGTGTCGCGCGCGCAGGCGGTGCTCGACGAGGATCACTTCGGGCTGCAGGACGTGAAGGAGCGGATCCTCGACTACATCGCGGTGCTGGCGTTGGTCGGGAAGCTCGAGGGGCCGATCCTGTGCCTGGTCGGCCCGCCCGGCGTCGGCAAGACGTCGTTAGGCAGGTCGATCGCCCGCGCGTTAGGCAGGCGTTTCGCCCGCATGTCGTTGGGCGGCGTGCGCGACGAAGCCGAGATCCGCGGGCATCGCCGCACGTACATCGGGTCGCTACCCGGCCGCGTGCTCCAGGCGATGCGGCGCGCCGGCGTCGTCAATCCGGTGATCCTGCTCGATGAGGTCGACAAGATGGGACAGGATTGGCGCGGCGACCCGGCGGCGGCGCTGCTCGAAGTCCTCGACCCCGAGCAGAACCGCGCGTTCAGCGATCACTACCTGGATGTCGAATACGACCTGTCGCAGGTGCTGTTCATCACCACCGCCAATGCGTTAGGCCAGGTCCCGGATCCGCTGCGCGACCGCATGGAGATCATCCGGCTTCCGGGCTACGTGGACCACGAGAAGCACGCCATCGCGCGGCAGTATCTGGTCCCGCGGCAGCTGCGGACGCACGGCCTCGACCCGGCCCTGGTGACCATCCAGCCGGACGCGCTGACGGAAATCGCGCGCGGCTACACGCGCGAGGCCGGCGTGCGCGAGCTCGAGCGCCGCATCGCGCGCATCGCCCGCAAGCTGGCCCGGCGCGCGGCCGCCGACCCCGCCGTGGCCACGACGCCGATCACCATCGCGCCCCAGGATCTCGTCGGCTTGTTGGGCGTGCGGCCGTACGACGACGATCGGGCGCAGCTCGAGGATCGCGTGGGGGTGGCCACGGGCCTCGCCTTCACGTCGGTCGGCGGCGATCTGCTCGAGATCGAGGTGGCGGTGGTGCGCGGGCGGGGCCGCCTCCAGCTCACCGGCACGTTAGGCGACGTGCTCAAGGAATCCGCCGGCGCGGCGCTCAGCTACGCGCGGTCGCGCGCCAGCTTGTTGGGCGTCGACGCGGATTTTGCCCGCGCCCGCGACATCCACGTGCACATTCCCGCCGGCGCGACACCCAAGGATGGCCCGTCGGCCGGCATTGCGATCGCGACCGCGCTCGTGAGCGCGCTCACCGGCGCGGCCGTGCGCGGCGACACGGCGATGACGGGCGAGGTCACCCTCCGCGGACGCGTGCTGCCCATCGGCGGACTCAAGGAGAAGCTCGTCGCGGCCCGGCGGGCGGGCGTCGCGCACATCATCATGCCGGCGGCCAACGCACGTGAGCTGGACGAGATCGCGCCCGACATTCGCGAAGGGCTGACGTTCCATCCGGTGTCGACGATGGACGAAGTGCTGTCACTCGCGCTGCGCGCGGACCGGCACGTTGACACCGGCATGGCGGTGTCCGATGTCACGCACTGACGGGAGCGAGGAACCGCAGTCCGGGATGCGATCGGAGCCGCTCGTCATTCGACGGCTGGAGTTTCTGGGCGGACAAGCGTCGCCCGGTGGATGGCGTCCAGACGCCGGGTTGCCCGAAGTCGCGTTCAGCGGGCGGTCCAACGTGGGGAAATCGTCGCTGCTCAACACGCTCGTCAAGCACAACTCGTTGGCGCGGGTCAGCCAGCAGCCCGGCAAGACGCGCGAGATCAACTTCTTTTCGGTGAACGACGCGCTGGTGCTCGTGGACTTGCCCGGCTATGGCTATGCGCGTGTGGCGCAGGAAGAGCGCGCGAAGTGGCGGCCGCTCATCAACGCCTACCTCGAGTCGAGCGCGCAGCTTCGCGGTGTCGTCCAACTTCTGGATGTGCGGCGCGAGCCGTCGCCGGACGACCGCCAGATGCTGGAATTCCTGGCCGAGCTCGGGGCGCCGACCATTGTCACGATCACAAAGGTGGACAAGCTGTCTCGGGCACGGGCGGCAGCGCGGGTTGGCGAGATCACGGCGGCACTCGGGCTCGAGACCGAGCAGGTGATTCCGTTCAGCGCCGTGACGAGAGCGGGCCGCGACGAATTGGCGAGCGCCATCGAAGATCTCGTCGCGGCGCCATCGTGGCGGCAGCGGTAACGGAGCCGGTATTCAACCTGACGCCGCCGATCGAGATGGGTCCGTTCCCCCTGCGATGCTTTTGTGTTACGGTACCAACATGGCTCTTCTGCCTCTCAAGAAGCTGTCCCCCGCTCCTGGCGCGCAGGTCGTCGACGCCTGGCTCGAGCAGATCGCTGATGGCCTCGCGCACGAGGACGCCGATCGGAACGCGCTGTGTCGCCGGGCGCTGTGCGAGATCTGGTATCCGGGATTCGCGCGCAATTGGGACAGCGCGGTCGAAGACGAGGCGCTGCCCTTGGCCACGCGGGCGGCATTGCTGGCGCTCGATCCGCGCAACGTGACGCTCGAGCCGGAGTACTACGCGGACTGCGACCAGGCGCGCTTCCAGCGCGTGAAACCGCTGCTCTGGCTCTGGTACAGCTTCGACCGGTCGCCGTTAGGCGCCCAGAACGTCGACATCGGGGTGCGGCTGCGCCGGCTCCTCGCGTCGCGCATCTTCAAGCGCTGCGGCGAGAACTTCAAGGCATTCCAGCACGTCGAATTCTCGTTCGGCTACAACATGGAGGTGGGCGACGACGTCGTGATCCACCGCCACGTGCTGCTGGACGACCGTGGCGGCATTGTGTTAGGCAACAAAGTCTCCATCTCCGACTACGCCAACGTGTACAGCCACACGCACAGCATCGTCGATCAGCGCGACGTGACCAACGCGACCACGCGCATCGACGACGGCGTGCGCATCACGTATCACGCCACGGTGCTGGCGGGCGTGCACGTCGGGTGCGATGCAATGGTCGGCGCGGTCGCGGTGGCGACCAAAGATGTGCGGCCCCATCACGTGAACGTTGGAATCCCGGCCAAGAGCGTGCGCGTCAAGCCGAACGCGCCGGCCAAGCTCGACGAGTGTCTGCCGACGGCGCGGCAGCGGTCTACCGGAGGAGGCGGACGCGCGTGATGGATCGCTCCAGGTTCGCGAGTGTCGCACGCCGGCTGCTCGGCGGCGTCGCTCTGGCCGCGATGACCGCGGCCTGCGCCACGTACTGGCCGACGATCAGCGGTACGAGCACGCATACGCGCGGCGACGCGTTCACGTGCTCGATGGACCAACTCAAGGAGCTCGGCTATACGCCGCGCACATGGAACGAGCGCGAGGGATCGATCGATGCCCAACGCATCAACCGGGAAGCGTCGGGCCAGCTGGCGCAGGAGCAGCAGCAGGTGGACAAGCTGGTCGTGCAGACGAAGGCCAACGGCGAGCGCGGGTCGACCATCGCGGTGCGCACCGAGCCGGCACTCCGCCACTACACACGCTCGGGATGGGTCGAAGACGGGCGTCCGGCATCGGAGGCCGTGCAGCAGTAAGGGAAGGCGCTGCTGGACCGCTGCTCGGGAGCCGCACCGGCCGGCTGATCGACGCGTCAGAGCGGCACGCTCGCGGTGATCTGCCCGGCGCGTCCCGGCAGCTCGCCGCGGACGATGCGGCGCACCGGCACGCGGCCGGGTTGCGTTAGGCACTCGGCGGCGAGCGTCTCCAGGGTCACGAACGCGACCCCGTCGGCCAGCCACGCGTCGAGCTGGCGCTCGAACAGCCCGAGCAGCGCCGTGCCTTCCACTTCCGTATGGATCGAGTGGATCTCGGTGCCGGCAATCGCCCGCCGATAGTACGCGATGAGCGACGCATCATCGGGCGTCTCCCGCGAGTTGTACGTCTCGTCCCACGTCGGGAGCGTGGTCGGCAACTGGATGGTGCGGAAGCGTATTCCGCCGGCTTCGGGGTAGAACGGCGTGTCGCCGCGCGTATCCGAGGCATACGAGAGGTCGTAGCGGTCCTGGACGGCAAGCGACCGGGCCGTGGCGTGCCAGCCGGGCGCCGCCGACGCGCGCGCGCGCCGCCCGAAGATCTCGGCAAACGCGTCGTGCGCCCGACCGTACTCGGCCGCGATCTGTGCTTCCGTTAGGCGGTCGAGCTTGTCGTGCCAGCGCACGTGATCCCAGGCGTGTACGCCCACCTCGTGGCCGTCCGCCACCATGCGGATGTCCGACGCCAACCGCCTGCCGACCAGCGGCGCCGGCAGCAGCGTCCCGTAGAGCGCCGTCCGCGGACCGTACATCGACAGCGCGCGCGAGCGGAGCATCTTGCGCAGGAACCCCTTCCGCGTGAACAGCCGCGCCACGGCCCGCCCCGAGCGATCCGGGCCTAACGTAACGAAAAACGACGCGCGGATGCCGCGCGCGCCGAGCGCGCGCAGCAGATTCGGCACGCCGGCGCGCGTGCCGAGATACGTATCGCAGTCCACCTTGAGCGCGATGCGCCGGCCGGACGGCGCCGCCGGCGCCGGATGCGTCACGGGACCAACGGGCGCTTGCGCGACCCCAGGTAGAAATCGAGCGTCAACCGAATGGCGTCCTCGAACCCGATGCGGGGCGCCCAGCCTAACTTCTCGGCCGCGTGCGCGACGGACGGAACGCGCGTCGGAATGTCCTGATAGCCGTCGCCGTAGTAGGACTCCGAGCGCACCTCGACGATGGCGGTGCGTTGGGCGGCGTCCTCGTAGCCCGGGTAGCGCGCGACCCCCGCGAGCAGGCGCTCGGCCAGCTCACGGATCGAGACGTCGTTGGCCGGATTGCCGATGTTGAAGATCTCGCCGTCGGCCACGCCGTTCTCGTTCTCCAGAATGCGCATCAAGCAGTCGATGCCGTCCCGGATGTGCGTGAACGATCGACGCTGCCGTCCGCCATCCACGAGCTTGATCGGCTCGCCGTACAGGATGTTGTGGAGGAATTGCGTGAGCACGCGCGACGAGCCTTCCTTGGGCGAGTCCACGTTGTCGAGATGCGGACCGATCCAGTTGAACGGCCGGAACAGCGTGAACTTCAATCCGGCCTGATGGCCGTAGGCGAAGATCACGCGGTCGAGCAGCTGCTTGCTCGTCGAATAGATCCAGCGCTGCTTGTGGATCGGACCGTACACGAGCGTCGAGCGATACTCATCGAACTCCGCGTCGGGGCACATGCCGTACACTTCCGACGTGGACGGGAACACGACGCGCTTCTTGTAGCGCACGCACTGTTTGACAATGCGCAGATTTTCCTCGAAGTCGAGCTCGAAGACCGAGAGCGGGTCGCGCACGTACGTCGCCGGCGTGGCGATTGCGACGAGCGGCAGCACGACATCGCACCGCTTGATGTGGTACTCGATCCATTCCTTGTTGATCGCGATGTCACCCTCGAGGAAGCGGAAGCGCTTGTTCTCCAGAAACGGCTCGATCTTATCGGCGGACATGTCGAGGCCGAACACTTCCCAATCCGTGGTGGTGAGGATGCGTTCGGTGAGCGCGTTGCCGATGAAGCCGTTGACGCCGAGGATGAGGACTTTCATGTGGCGGGTTGAGTGTTAGGCGCGTGCAGCGCGAGGTGGCGTGCGAGGTCGGCGCCATCGCGCTCGATATCGCCATCGATCTGCGCGCGCAATATCTCGAGCCACTGGGGGTCGGCGGAGCCGCACGCGACGTAGAGCCGGTCGTCGATCACCCGCATCTCGCCCGGGTGGGCTCCCTGCGCGCTCCAGCCGCCGTTCCGCGTTCGCCAGAGATACAGCGTTCGTCTCGCGTGCGGCGTGAAGGCGCCGGGATACGGGTGCGACACCGCGCGCACGAGATTATGGATGTCGGTGGCGCTCTGCGTCCAGACGAAGGCGCCGTCTTCGGGGCGGCGCTTGCCGAACGTGGTGGCGCGCGAGGCATCCTGGGGCCGGCGCGGTGCGCGTCCGGCCGCCAGTGCGTCAAGCTGGCGATCGAGGATTCGCACGGCGGCGTCGCGCACGCGCGCCTGGACCTCGCACGCGGTGTCGTCGGGACCGATCGGGACGGCTTCCTGATCGACGATGTCGCCGGCGTCGGCGCGCGCGGTCATCACGTGGAGTGTGGCGCCGGTCTCCGTTTCCCCGTTGAGCACGGCCCAATTGACGGGGGCGCGTCCGCGGTAGCGCGGCAGGAGCGAGCCGTGCACGTTGAAGCTGCCTAACGGAGCCACGGCGAGCGCGGCCAGCGGCAGTATCGACCGGTAGTAGCACGAGAGCACGAGGCCGGGCGCGGCGGACCGCAGTGCGGCCAGTTGGGCGGCCTCGTCGAGGCGCGCGTCGAGCCGCACCGGGATGCCGTTGCGCACCGCCAGCGACGCCACCGACGGAAACCACGTGGACTCGCCCGGCGCGTCGGCGTGCGTGTACACGACGGCGATGTGCGCGTCCCGCTCCAGCAGCATCGAGAGACAGGCG